>CAYRJJ010000001.1:0-68185 GCA_964424515.1 uncultured Candidatus Finniella sp.
TCATAGAAGCATTCTTGTTGATACGGGCGGACAAAGCTGCTGCCATGTGACGCGCGTCAACGCATGTTACCGATAACCCCTGGGCGATAAGACCCTTGCATAACGATATGGATAACTGCCCACTTTCCATCCCTATCTTTTCATAAGTTAAACCACCCTCTTTTAAATAATTTGATATCGACTGAACGTCTGTCGGCACAAAGCCCTCTTTGACAGTCAATCCCTTTTCATCAATGATACTTATAAAAGTTTCTTTCAGCGACACGTCTAATCCACTATAATAATTCATGGCATGCTCCTTTCTAAATGGATGTTCATATTTGAGGAATCCTTCCGGGATTACCTCGCGCTTATATGATTAGAGCATGCCGCTTTCATTACCAATCGCAATTACAGTATGTCTAATGAATCAATCTCATCACTTACCGTGCCTGGTTAGAATATAAAGGAGGGGCTGCATGATCTGGTTTTTCAAGTTAGACAGGGCAATTGCTGGTTCTTGTAAAAATTATGATAATCTCCTCACCTATATTACAGACAAAGAAAAGAGGAAGCTCATAGAGTCTCATCCTGAGCTTGAACCCCTTCCCGAACAGCCATGGAGTTTTACTTTTTTTACGCCTCAGCAAGTTTCCGCCCTTTACGACACGGGACAACCCCTCCTGACAGCAATGATCAAAGAAGCGCATGAGAAAAAGTTAGGGTTTATTGAAATTCGCCAGGGAAACCCGCAAGAACTCATTGAAATTTTGGTGACTTCAGAAGTCGATATTGAAGCCATCAAAAAACAATGGTGTTTTGATTATTGTAAGGCTCACAATTACCTGATTGTCGAAAATTTCTCTCATCATTCAAGTCACTCTGTTCAAACACAATGGCGGCGAGAAGGGGCTTGCCCGCTGCCTGCCCAGGAACTCTTACCTCAGGTTTCCCCTTCAGAAGTTTCGCCAAAATGCAGTTCTCCTTTTCAGGCGCTCCCTGACGCCCAGATGAAAGGGTATTGACCCATGCTGAAAATCATGACCAACAATCTTAGGCATCAGTTTAGAACTATAAATTAGAAGAGGTTGTCACCAATTCCCGCTCTAACCACTCTGGTTTGGCTTGTTTTTCTCATTGTCCGTCGTTTTCTTCGGTTAACCCCGGCAGGACAGTTTCAGGGTCTATGTTCTTGATTTTTTTACTTTTTTTACGGGGCAGCAGGTTCCATCAGGCGCCATGACGTGAACTTCATCAAATTGAAAATGGCAAGGCTTATCTCAATATACATTGGGATGTAGATGAGACATAAGTTCTCTTCATGTGATTGAAATTCGAGGCTTACATAACATCCATTCTTTTTGTAAGCCATAGCCCTGGAATAGATCAAAAAGGTATATTGACATCTGCGGGTTGTTTGAGCAATTTTAAGCACACTGTTGGTTTTGGCGCATGCCAAATGAATAGGGAACACGGAATATCTGAAAAGTTTGAGCCGTGGCTGCCCCCGCAACTGTGAATGGCGAGTTTGATGGTTATTCTCGAAAAATAGAGAGATTAAATGCCACTGGGAAACTGGGAAGGCCAACCGTTAAGCAATGACCCATGAGCCAGGAGACCTGCCAACGGGTTCGCATCACTTTTTCATAGGGCGGGGCGCTTCTGTGAAACGGGATAACCGCATGTGGTGATGCACATCAACCACAGCGGGAGTCCTTCATTCATCGTGCGTATTGACTTGTGCACATTTCCCCTTTTGACTCTGCTGGTTTTTTCCTGTCGGGCGCAACAGCCCGTCCGGTTGCCAAAAGTACTTGTGCAGGGTGCGGCTTTACCGGCTCCTAACCCCCTGGATAGCGCTGACAGCACGCGCATGACAGCGCAAGATTGGGAGCAACAGCAATCCGTAACGCTCAGTGACGCCTTACGTCGCCTTCCCGGAGCGTATGTTACGCAAAGCGGGGGAGCAGGAATTGGGCAAGAAGCAAGGGTTTCTTTTCGGGGAACAGGGCACGCCAATACAGCTGTCATCGTAAATGGCATGACCATCCATGACGCCGGGTCTTTTGATGGGGCATTTAATTTGTCAAGATGGACCCTGGATGATGTGGCGGAGATTCATGTGATCCGGGGGCCGATGAGTAGTTTATATGGTCCAAGCGGCATAGGCGGCGTTGTTGTTATTGAAACGAAAAAAGGCCGGGGTCCTCATACAACATTTGCAAAAGCGGAAGGCGGATCATTTCATACGGCTTCACAAATGGTTGGCATCCAGGGACAAAAAAACCTGGTGGACTATCATGTTGCTGGCTCACGCCTTCAATCAGCAGGTCCATCCCCGACGCCGGCCCGGTTTCTGTCCCAAATTCAGGAAAAAGCAAATAACCCTTTGCGCCAGGAGACCATGGCCGCATGCTTGGGGGCAGGACCAGAATCTGCCCATATTTCTTTGGTCAGCCGGTATTTAACGCGTCGGCTTGGGTGGCGTGATACGCCTGTTTCCCCTTATCCCTGGCGTCAAAATTTGTCAGAAAGTTTCAACCGTCTCCAGGGGCATTTTGAAAATGACACAGGGCGCTGGAGCCATGAAGTCGGCCTTGGCTATTACCAAAATGACCTGACGAGCACGCATCCGGCAGAGAGTAAAGTTATGAGAAACGGATCTCAAGCTCAAATCGACTGGCGGCAAATTTATGGCATGACGGACCACCTTCACCTTCAAATGGCAACAGACTATTCACAAGAAAAACTCTATTGGTATAAGATGCCAGACCTTAACCATAATTTTACAACATCTCACGGGGGAGCCGGGGGCGCCCTTTCTTTCAGGGTCCATGAGAATTTAATGATAACAGGTTCAAGCCGGATCGATAAGTATCAAGGGATCGCCCCTACAGCAACCTATCGAGTGGGAGGCCAGTATGACATTGAAAAAATGACGGTAAAAGGAGGAATGGGGAGCGCCTTTAAAGCGCCAACCCTGCAACAAAAATTTTATAAAGACTCATTTTTCACGGGTAATCCCGGCTTAAAACCCGAGCGGAGCCTGGGGTGGGATGCGGGCATAGAGCGTCCTTTTTTTCAAAACCGCCTAACTGTGGGCGTGACGCTTTTCCAAAATCGCATGCGGGATCTTATTGCAAGCGCATCAGATGGTAAGTCTCTGATAAATATTGATAAATCAAGGACGGAAGGGATGGAGGGCCTCATACGCTTTCACCCTGTAGTCGATTGGACTTTTGAAGTCTCTCATACCTACACCCAAGCCTGGGATGAAAAAACTGCCAAACCCTTGATCGGTAACCCCCTCAATAAAACAAGTTTTTGTATGATTGGGCAGATGACTTCCGAGTGGCAAATCAGTGGAAATCTTCTTTACATTAGCCCACGGCATACCTTCGATGCGGTAACCTTTGTAAGAGTTAAAACACCGAGCTATACCATCATCGGCGCTGAAACATCCTATCAACTGAATGAGCAGTGGCAAATTTACGGGCGGGGTGAAAATATACTGAACCGCCGGTATGAAAGCCCAAAAAGCTTGCAACAACCAGGTTTCGGCCTTTATGCCGGGGTACGGGCGCGATGCTCGGGTTAAGGGCAATTTTAGCGACAGAAGGACTTTGGCCAGCGGGTGTTGCGGCATTTATGATTCATAGCCTGGTCATTTCTGCGCTTGCCTGGAACAGGGCGCATTTACAAGGGGGCATGCAACGAGCCTTAAAAAATAATTTTTGCGTGGAAGCCGTATTTGAGCAAGGAACAGGGGGTGACACGTTACCCCAGGCCATAGCTTATGACAGTTATAGCGCGGAGCAGAGAGATAGAGCTTTTCAAAAGCCTAGGCCGCTTGACCCAACAAACCGCGTCGCTTATAAAGAGCCTTTCAAAAAACCTGTACAAAAAAAGAGTCAAGAAGGAAATCAACCGTCCTTGTTCGCATCAACGCCTCCTTTAACATCATCTTCTTCAGAGGCAGGTGATTCACTGCCCCTCTATAATCCCCCGCCTGTTTACCCCCGTGAAGCAAGACGGCAGAAAATTCAAGGTGTGGTTCTGGTTCAGGTATTTTTGACAGCGACAGGCGAGGTTGAAAAAATCGTCCCTCTTCCCCCTCGTATAGATCCCCTCCTGGAAGAGGCAGCCTTAAAAGCCATCTATAAATGGAAATTTCAGCCAGGCGTGGGACCAGTAGAAGTCCCCATAGAATTTAAGCTAATGGTATGACAAAAGAACAGCGATTCCCGCTAGGGAAACATATAAGCTTTTGTTTTTATAAATTTTCTTTCAAATATATCTGCGAAAAAATCACATATCTCTTTGTTATTTATGGGAAAAGTTATTCATATAAAATCAATAACAATAATATAAGGGGATTTTTCACAAATATATTTTAATAAAACAATTTATTATCCAATCATTAGCCTATTTTTCAGCGGGAATCGCTGACAAAAGAAGGATTATCTTTAACATACTTAATCATGTCTAATTATTGAAATAACGCGTATTCCTGTTTCTTTGATGCTCAATTACGGATGAGCTTGAAGCGACAAAGAACACGGGAATTACTCCTTTAAGTAGAAAATTTGCTTTTTAATCCGAAAGCCTGTTGAATATGGCATTGGAATTCTTCAGGCGTGAGCAGTTCAAGGTCGATGGCAGCCTGTTCTAGAGAGATATCTTCTAACAACGCCCGTTTTGCTAATTTGGCGGCATTGTCATACCCGATGATGGGGTTTAAGGCTGTTACCAGCATGAGCGAATTGGCGACATTTTGCTTCAGGCGCTGGATGTTAGGCGCAATATCCTTTAAGCAATTGTCCGTAAAGCTTCGGGCAGCATCCGCCAAAAGGCGGGTGGACTGCAAAACGTTAGCGATGATGACAGGTTTGAAGACGTTGAGTTCAAAGTGGCCTTGGCTACCCGCGATGGTTACTGTCGTATGGTTACCCATGACCTGGCAGGCGACCATGGTCATGGCTTCGGCTTGGGTGGGGTTGACTTTGCCTGGCATAATTGAGGAGCCAGGCTCATTTTCAGGCAAATAAATTTCCCCTAAACCGCAACGGGGGCCGGATCCTAACCACCGGATATCATTGGCAATTTTCATCATACTCACGGCCAGCACATTCAAAGCGCCGGAGAGTTCGACCAAGGCATCATGAGACGCAAGGGCTTCAAACTTATTGGCGGCTGTTACGAAAGGAAAGCCGGTGAAATCCGCAACGGCCTTAGCAAAGAGGCGGTCAAATGTTGGCGGACAATTTAAGCCTGTTCCCACGGCCGTTCCCCCCTGGGCTAAGGGATAAAGACGCCTCAAACAATCGTGGAGGCGGGCTAATCCAAGTTCCATTTGAGTCGCATATCCGGAAAATTCCTGGCCCAGCGTGAGGGGTGTTGCATCTTGAAGGTGGGTTCGTCCGATTTTGAGAAGGTGCGCAAAAGCTTCCGCTTTATTATTCAAATGATGGCGCAAGTGCGTGATGGCAGGGATCAACTCCGTGTGGACTTCCAAAACAGCGGCAATGTGCATGGCGGTCGGGAACGAATCATTCGTTGATTGTCCATAATTTACATGATCGTTGGGGTGTACAGGTTTTTTTGCTCCCAAAGGGAACCCGAGCTGTTCATTAGCCCGATTGGCGATGACTTCATTCGCATTCATGTTGGTTTGCGTGCCCGATCCTGTTTGCCAAACCACCAGGGGAAAATGCTCGTCCCATTTACCGTCAATCACCTCATCTGCGGCCTGTATGATGGCTTGCGCGATGTCGGAGGGCAGCGTTTTTAAAATGAGGTTCGTTTGCGCTGCGCACCGTTTTTGAATGGCTAACGCCCGAATGAGGGGCAGGGGCATCCGTTCGTGGCCGATGCGGAAATTTTGACGGGACCGTTCCGTTTGGGCGCCCCAATAGGCTCCTTTAGGGATCTTTACGTCGCCCATAGAATCCGATTCACTGCGAAATTCTTCTGCCATGATTTCATCCTTTTATTAAAAAAGAAGCTTACTCTATACTGACTCTTATTCTGAGTGTAGCGGGGAGATGATTAATGACTTCTAAATGGATGACGCTTGCGTTAGCTGAAGCCAAAGATGCCGGGGCGCGGGGAGAGGCGCCTGTTGGCGCTATCCTTGTGTGGGACGGCAAAGTCATTGCAGCGGCGGGGAACCGGGTGGAGGAATTGTCTGATCCCACAGCCCATGCTGAAATTTTGGCGCTCCGGGAAGCAGCCCGCCTTTTGGGAACGCCGCGGCTCAGGGGGGGCGATTTATATGTCACGCTGGAGCCGTGCCCCATGTGCGCCACCGCTTTGTCCTTTGCCCGTATTAAGCGGGTCTTCTTTGGCGCTTTTGATCCCAAAGGAGGGGGGGTTGACCATGGCCCCCGTATTTTTGATCAGCCCACCTGTCATCACCGTCCCGATGTTTTTGGAGGATTATCTGAACAAGTCTGCGCGACGCTCCTGACAGACTTTTTTGAAGCGAAGCGATAAGCAAAAGAGAAGCTAAAAACAGAACCGCGGGTGACAACCAGCAATAGATATCAACTTTCTTTATTGCTCCCATCATTTCCCGGTCAGAGCAGGTTATAAATTTAAATTGCATTCTCCCCCTACCCCTCTATAATCCAAGGAGCCTGAGGAAGCATAACGATTTTGTCCAAATCTGAAGCCTCTTGGGGGTGAGGGCAAGCAGGCTTCTTGTTAATGAGTGACTTGCTCTCAAAAAGTGATAAGGGAATAGGGAATAAAACTGAAGTTTTGAATGATGACCAGTCAGCTTTTAAAAATTGAGTCACCCTTTGTTCCGGCAGGGGACCAGCCCCAAGCGATTGACGCTCTGGTTTCCAACCTTGAAGCCGGAGCCAAAAATCAGGTTCTACTGGGCGTGACGGGGTCGGGTAAAACCTTCACGATGGCCCATGTTATTCAAGCTGTTCAACGTCCCGCCTTAATCCTCGCTCCCAATAAAATTCTAGCGGCGCAATTGTATGGAGAGATGAAATCATTCTTTCCCAACAATGCGGTAGAATACTTTGTTTCCTATTACGATTATTACCAACCTGAAGCTTATGTTGCGCGCACTGATACTTATATTGAGAAAGAATCTTCCATTAATGAGCAGATTGACCGGATGCGTCATTCAGCGACCCGGTCATTGCTGGAACGCCCTGATGTCATTATTGTGGCGAGCATTTCATGTATTTACGGCATTGGAGGGGTCGAAACGTATAGTGAGATGATCCTTCCCTTGAAGGTCGGTCAAGAGATTGAAAGGGGGGATTTTATTCGCCGGTTGGTAGAACTGCACTACAAGCGCAATGATCTGTCTTTTGTTCGAGGGACTTTTCGCGTTCGGGGCGATGTGGTGGAATTGTTTCCGGCCCACTATGAAGACCGCGCCTGGCGGATCAGCTTTTTCGGGGATGAAGTGGAATCCATTCAGGAAATGGATTCTTTAACGGGAGAACGCTACCAGACGCTAGAGGTAATCCGTATCTTTGCGAACAGTCACTATGTGACGCCCGGGCCAACCATGCAACAGGCCATCAAACAAATTCAGGTGGATCTGGGGAGTCGATTGGAAGAATTCCGCCAGGCGAATAAACTCCTGGAAGCCCAGCGGCTGGAGCAACGCATTAAATTTGATGTGGAAATGATGGCGGCGACCGGATCATGCGCAGGAATTGAGAATTACTCCCGTTACCTTACGGGCCGTGCCCCGGGAGAACCGCCGCCCACCCTCTTTGAATATTTGCCAAAACATGCGATTTTGATTATTGATGAAAGCCATGTGACGGTTCCTCAACTCAATGGCATGTACAAGGGGGATCGCTCACGCAAGGAAACGTTGAGTGAATATGGCTTCCGGTTGCCCTCTTGCCGGGACAACCGTCCTTTAAAATTTGAGGAGTGGGAAGCATTACGTCCCCAAACCGTGTTTGTGTCCGCAACGCCCGGCCCGTGGGAACTGCAACAAACGCAAGGAGAGTTTATTGAACAAGTTATCCGCCCTACGGGGCTGATAGACCCCATTTGCGTCGTTCGCCCGTGTGACCATCAAGTGGATGACCTCATTGCCGAATGCCGGGAAACGGTTGGCAAGGGGATGCGTGTTCTGGTGACTACGCTGACCAAGAAAATGGCGGAAGCCCTGACGGAATATTTAGCGGAAGCAGGCTTTAAAGTTCGCTATATGCATTCTGATGTGGAGACGCTAGAACGTATTGAAATTATTCGCAATTTACGCTTAGGTCTTTGTGATATACTGATCGGGATCAACCTCTTGCGTGAAGGGCTGGATATTCCTGAATGCGGACTTGTGACGATTTTGGATGCGGATAAAGAGGGATATTTGCGGTCCAGGACATCCCTCATTCAAACGATCGGGCGGGCGGCCCGCAACGCGGAAGGGCGCGTCATTCTTTATGCGGATAAGATGACCCGGTCTATGACGGAAGCTTTGGGAGAAACGAACCGTCGCCGCGAAAAGCAGCAAGCCTATAATAGCGCCCATGGCATTACGCCAGAGACGATCAAGAGAACCATCACCAATATTTTAGGCAGCGTCTATGAGGCGGACCATTTAACGGTTGAGATGCAGGACGTGCCCCATTTGGTTGGAAAGTCCTTGAAATCCCATCTGACCCATTTGGAGCGTCGCATGCGGGACGCGGCAGCCAACCTTGAATTTGAAGAGGCCGCGAAATTGCGGGATGAAATCCGCCGCCTTGAAGCGCACGATTTGGGGTTGGGGAAGGTATAATTCAGTCGGGAAATACCACAAAGCATCAGGAGCAGACTCCTATCCACCTGCCCTGAACATCGCCGCCTGGCAAGGGAGGGCGCAAAATCACCTGCGCTTCAAAGGAAGTATTATTGGCTTCGGACGAAAGTAAAATACGCAGTCATCATCTCACTTTCTTCCGCAAGTGCGTTATCCAATTCTAATTGGGCAGCTTTCACCTGCTCTGTTTGCTTTGACCAGGTCGCTTCCGTATCTTTCTCTTCCAGGGAACCCGAATTCCATAGCGCCCTGTACCTATTGAATGCCTCATTGCTTTGGGTCCTTTTTTCCTCTGCTTCCCGCCGTAACGTTGCTATTTGAGGACGAAGCTCACATAAAGCGCTTTCTACAAATCTTTTAGGCTTTTCTGAAGGTTTCCGGTTAGAAATTAAAACAAAGTACCTGTCAAGCATGTGGTCAAGCCGGGCGCCTGCTTCATTCAGGTCAGATTCTATGAGATATCTTACCCTATGAAGCGATTCCGATTCTTCGTTGGCTTTATCCTTTATCTCCGGTTCAGAAGCGATGAGAGACACATATACGCTGGATGCTTCTGATGCTTTCGCGCTTATGTCTTTCAGGCTTGTCCGCAATGCAATAACTTGTGGGTGCAATGCGCATATATCTTGTATCAGCCGTCTCTTTTCTTCCTTTCGCTCTGCACGCCTTTTATTTTCCTGCTGAGAGTCCTCTTCCTTTGCTGTGAGAAGGGATGCGCGGAGCGCTTTTTCAATATCCGTCTCTGCGAAATCATGGAGAGGAGGCAAATTTTCCGAAAGGGACAGGTGAAGGACCCGCTTCAATTCCCCTTCTTCTTGATCAGAAAGATCAAGAAGAGCATTAATCTGACGTTCTCCCTCCTGATCCGCCTCATCGAGGAATTTCATTTGAGTTTCAAAGACTTGATTTTCTTGATGGGCACGTAAGCTCGCCCAATTATTTGCAAGGGCATGTTGCGTAGTAACCGTTTGGGATTCCTCTATTTTTTCAGCTGCCCGTGCAGCAGGGATCCACATAAGGGTTGCGTAAAGAAGAGTTAAAATAACCGATGAACTTTTCATCCCTGATCCCCCTTGCGTTATGATAGTTTTGACTCGGATTCCAGTGTCATTATATTTTTTATAATTTATTTTTCTATAAACACATTGAAAATGCAATATATGTTTTTCAGGATAGTATTTTATCAGGTTTTGTGGATTTATCCGGGATCTCTACCGCTTTCTTTTTTCCACTTATGGAGAGAAAATGGCGAATTCCAGGCCAGAAATAGGGCGGCCAACAACCTTCTCTTAATCATTCTTTAACGCCTGCGCTAGTATTATTTTAGAAGATGGTTATAAAAGATTCGGGTGGGTTATTGATTCTACCGTTGCCTCTTTCATAACAGATTATTAAGAAAATGTTTTTGATTAAGGTTTTATTAAGGAGTTTTATCATGACTAACCATAGTGTATTTTTCAGGGCGCTTCCTTTTTTGTGCATCACGCTCTTTCTTTCTTCGTTAGCCTGGGGAGCTGAAAATGAGGATGATGCCGCAAACCAGCCAGAGGAGGCGACGGCAAATGCGGGTAGCGCGCCCTCTCCTTCTTCCGAGCAACCGTCAGAATCTGAACACGAAGAGGCTGGACAAGAAGATAAAGCAGATACGGCTGATGCATCCTCTCCTCCTTCCGAGCAACCGCCAGAATCTGAACACGATGAGAGCGGACACGAGAGTGAAGCAGATGCGCCAGCAAGTGAGAAAGATGAGCAGTCTGAACTTATAGATGAAGAAGCCGAATACAATAAAAAACAATTAGAGCACAACAAAAAGGTACTTAAGGTTAATAAAGCTGTAGCGGAACTTAAAGCGGAACAAAAAGAACTGGATAAGGAAGGAAAGGAAATTGCAAAGAAGGAAAAACAGCTTAAACGACAGTCCTCTTCCCCTGCATCGCATAAGCATAAGGAAGAAGATTAGTCTTCTTGCGAAACCATCACCTTTTGCTCCATGGCGTCGTCAAAAATTTGTTCGTGATCCTCATGTACTCTTATGTACACTCCGGTCACGAACGAATTTTTTTCTAAGGCGTGTCTCCTGAGGTCATATATACATCTGTTTTTTAATAATCCTTCCATAAAATAGGAAACAACATACGGGTTTGCGTAAAAATAAACTAAAAATAAATGATTTCTATTCTAAAATAAAAGAGGAATGGAATTATTTATAATAAATAAACAGAGAGGCAATGAGAACTATGGAAACTTACTTGCCACCTAACCGGCTGTTGTCAACAAGAGCCATTGCTATGCCAGCTGACACAAACCCCAGTGGTGATATTTTTGGCGGGTGGCTGGTTGCGCAAATGGATTTAGCGGGAGGGAACGTCGCTTCTGCCAGAACAAAAGGCCGGGTCGTAACGGTTGCTATTGATGCGCTCGTGTTTCATAAGCCGGTCTTTGTGGGTGATGAAGTCAGCTGTTATGCGGAAGTTATTCGGATTGGCCACACCTCTCTTACCCTGCATATCGAAGCTTGGGTAAGGCGGGCGTTGCAGGACGCGGTTCTTAAAGTCACGGAAGGCACTTTTACCTTTGTCTCAATTGATAAGGACCATAAACCCTGTGCAGTTCCGAAAAACTGAGAGAAAACTCTTCCCTAGGTATCGGCTCCTCTTGTATGTCCCGGACTTTTATCAACTTTAGCCAGGGAATTTATAAAGGACTTTTATTGGGAGGGATTCCAAATCCAGTTCGCATTTTTCAAGAGAGGCGCATAAATATCCTCTTCTAAAGGAATGTGAATCATTTGCTCTTCCTCCCGGGTTGGCGGACGGGATAAAAACTGGATTTTTGGCGCCTCTTCAATAAGCGCTATCGGGGTTTGTTCCGCGCCTTCTCCCATGATAAAAACCGCTGACGCTGCTAACGCATCAAGAATATTAATCTGGGTCACTTGAAGGGGATGATTAAAAATATCAGGCTTGCCAACATAACTATACAAGGGTTCAAAGCCACACCATCCAAGCGCAATGCCTGTAACGCCTTTCCGTAAAGGGGTTGTATGGCTATCTGTTATGACGATCCCCAAATGGGTGAGGTGATGCTTGTTACGCAAATGCTCCCAAATTGATGTGGCCGTTTGTTGGCTATTTTGAGGGTAAAGGATATACAAGCCATCCCCGTTTGATTCATCAATCCCGGCAGAGGGAATCAGGATATTGTGCTTGATCGTCAGATGAACATTACAGAGGTTATGCGTTTGCGCTAAATAGGCGTTAGCTTCTTTTTTGACAAGCTCATATTTGCTTTGTACGGAATTTTTTGGTACGGTACGTCCCTCGCAGAGACTGATAATTTTGGATGTAATCGCAACAATCACCCCTTCCGTCAACGTTGGGATATGCTGATCCAGGATATCATTAATTGATTCAGTTGATTGAATTTTATGTGTTTTTAGAGCGGTGATTTTCATGGCGTTTTATTTGTCCTTGCTTGTTAGGTTCCATCCATATTTATAGTAGGGAATCATGACTTCAAAAAGGCAAAAAATCTACCATTTCTGTCATGGCGAGAACACTTGAAAAAAATCTCGTTGATGGTTTCCGGAATGAGCATGGCCGTTGGCTCCGCCATAACAAAAAATTGGCCATTTTCCTGGGGCGTGTCATCAATTGAAGGATTTTGTGGCGAAAATGGCGGGTTTTGAGAACCGTATCGCAAGAATACTTAAGGCGTATTTTTAGAAACGGAAGCGCAGAAAACTGCCATTTGCAGTCCAAAAGCCGATAGTTGATAACACGCCCTAAACTCTTTTTCTTTTTTCCCGTCCTGAAGGGCTAGGAAACCTGGTATATTTATAAATTGTAAAGTCCTTCTCTTTTCTGATCATTTCTTGATCCCAGCCTTCTAAAAGTTCCAAAGGGAAAATAGTGTCCCCTTCATAAAATTTATGGATTTGCGTCAATAAAAATTTGTTCACAAGGTTGGCCTTCAAGAATAGCTTTGTCATTTCTGCGCCGCCAATCATGTAGCTTTCCTTTTGGAACGGTAAATCCGTTAATGCCAGAAAATCGTTCAATGAAGAAACAAAAACAATCGTTTCATTTAAGAAAAATGGTTCTTTATATTTTTTTGAAAAAACAATATTGAAACGATCTTTTAAAATGGTTGGCGGTATGGACTCATAAGTTTTGCGGCCCATAATCATGAGGCGCTGATATGTCGTACAGCGGAAATGTTCTAACTCTTCAGGATAAGACCAGGGTAATGTTCCCATTTTTCCAATAACACCCCTCGGATCACAAGCCATAAGGCCAACAATTTTTCTGATATGCATCATAAGTGGCCTTTCTTATCATAGTAATCCTGGGACTTTTTTAGCGAAAAAAACCTCGGAAATAAGTTTTAAGAAAATCTCACATACCGCTTTCTCAAAGTCAAGGCAGGGAATGTATAATTTCCTTTGAATCTCTATCCTTTGTCCGGAAATTAATTAATGTGCAATAGTGTTCTAAATTAGGTATAGTCAAGCCGTGTGATATGTCATGTCTGGATCCTTGGATCCACGGAAGTGTAGGACATAGAAAAAATGACGGGTAAAAAGACGCCAGCGCAAAAAATAATCCTTGTTACGGGAATGTCAGGGGCTGGGCGGTCAACTGCTTTGAAAATTCTGGAAGATTTGGGCTATGAAGCCATCGACAATCTTCCTTTAAGCTTATTTCCCCACTTATGCGAGCAAATTCTATCCTGGGAACGGCGGAATCCTTTGGCAATTGGAATCGATACCCGCTCTTACGGCTTTGACTTAAGCCGGTTCCGGGACATATTTCAGGACCTTCTTACCACCTTAAATGTTTCAGTCCGCTTGCTTTATCTTGAATGTGATGACGAGGTGCTCTTGCGCCGGTTTACCGAAACACGCCGACGGCATCCTATTGGAGAGTTCCCGTTACCGGAGGCTATTTTTCAGGAACGGCAATTGATTGATCCTTTAAAGTCATTAGCTGAACTGGTCATCGATACCTCCCGCTTGTCTATGCCAACTTTTGGGCAAATGGTACGCCAGCATTTCAGCCTTGAAGAATCACTGACCCTGTTAATTCGCTTAATGTCCTTTTCTTATCGCCGGGGATTGCCCCGGGAAGCGGATATGGTTTTTGATGCCCGCTTTCTCTCGAACCCCCATTATGAAAAACCCTTCCGGGCTTTAACGGGAAAAGATACGGTTGTAGGGGAATACTTAACTCAAGATTCCAATTGGCAGGGCGTATATGAAGCATTACAAGCTATCATATGTCATTCTTTGAAGGGTTTTCGTCTGACAGGGCGGAGTTATTTAACCATCGCTTGCGGTTGCACGGGAGGGCAGCACCGGTCTGTTTTCTTAGCTGATCAATTGTCAAAATGGCTTCACAACCAGGGAGAAAGAGTTATTATTGAGCATCGGGATTTACCTGTTCTGTCATAATAATGAAAGGATTTAAGAATATGATTGGTCTTGTCATCGTAACCCATGGTCAACTTGCCAATGCCTTTGTTGAAGCATTAGAGCATGTTGTTGGACCTCGTGAAAATATCCGCGCGATTTGTATTTACCCTCAAGATAACATCGACCAGCGCCGGGCGGATATTTTGAAAACCGCGGAGGAAATTGATAGCGGTCAAGGGGTTATTTTGCTCACGGATCTTTTCGGAGGAACCCCTTCCAATTTAGCGATTTCAGCGCTGGGCGTGAAGCCGGTAGAAGTCATCGCCGGAATTAATTTACCCATGCTTGTCCGGCTGGCGCGTTTGCCAGAAGGAACATCCTTGAAAGAAGCTGTTGCCCAAGGCCAGGAAGCAGGGCATAAGTATATTCATGCCGCCTCTACTTTACTTGAAAGCAAACTGATCGAACCCGTAACAACAGAACAGATGACCCAAAAAACTGGATAACCCTCAAGTGCTGGCAATGAATGATGAGGCTCCAAACTGTCAATCCGTCAAAATAGTTAACCGCCTGGGGTTACATGCCCGGGCATCTGGCAAGCTTGTGAATTTGGCCGATCAGTTTAACGCCATTGTGACGCTTGAAAAAGATAACCAGGTTGCATCGACCGATTCGATTCTGGAATTGATGATGCTCACAGCAAGCCCGGGAGATGAGGTTACGGTTAAGGCAACTGGCCCCGAAGCAAGCATGGCTCTTAAAGCGGTTGTAGATTTGATACAACAAGGCTTTGGGGAAGAAATATCTCCGGAAATTAATCCTCAAGAGCCTGAGATGTGACGGTGAGGGATTTGATAACCTTCAAAAGACCCTGCAACATCTGGCATGTTACAGCTGATGGGTAGCCCGTTAGGTCATGGGGCGTAAAATGCTGTTGAAAAGCCTGGCATACTTTTTGCGTATTTTCATCCCACACGCCTGTTTGAGGGCAGCCATAGCCAATATCGGACAAAGCGCGTTGTATTTCTAAACTATCCATAGGCAGAAGGGGGGACGCATGATGGGGCGCCGGCTTGGTTTCAAAAGGCCAAAGCCCGAAGCCTTTCCGGGCGAGGTTAGCCCAGGGGAACATCTCGCCAGGGTCTTTTTTACGTAAAGGGGCAATATCTGAATGCCCTACAATACGGTGAGGGGAAACCGCATATGTTTTTGTCAGCTCACCCAGCAAATCAGCTAACGTGTTCATTTGAGCCGCTGAAAAAGGTTCCGGGCCAAAAGTATGCCCGCGGTTATCCAGTTCAATCCCGATAGATCGATGGTTGATATCCGTCTCTCCTTGCCAGGAGCTGACGCCCGCATGCCACGCGCAATATATCGGGTCAACCAGTTGATAAAGCGCCCCTTCTTTATGTATTAAAAAATGCGCGCTCACCTTTGCTTCGGCATCACATAATCGTACCAAAGCTTCTTCTGCATTACGCATATCCGTATAGTGGAGAACAATCAGGTCAAGAGGCGTCTTTGGGGAACGCGGTTCAAAATTAGGTGACGGGTAAGGAATCTTCTCAAGCATTTGCCATTCTTTTTATGAGCCAAAATCATTTTGTAACTCTCTTATGGTCATAACTATCATGGATCGGAATGATAAAAACAACTCGAAAAATCTTGCGCTAAAATTACATATGCCATATTTACGCAATAGTATGTGGAATGGTTCCCTCATTTTTCCTATGGCGGGGACAAATTATCCTCTTGAACCTTTTGATGGCTCCGTCGTAAGGTACTCGCCATATGATAAGGAAAGCAACCAGAGGTTGTGACTTGAGATGGCCAATTTCGCTCCTTTTTTTGAAGACCGCTCGCGCTGGTTTTTATGGTGGCCGGTGGGCATGGGAGTCGGTATTTCCCTCTATTTTTCTCTGCCTTTTGAACTTTCTCTCTCCTCCACGCTGATTTTTCTTTTCATAAGCCTGGCCGCGATTTCCGCAACGCTTCGCTTTTGGCGTTATCGCCTCCTCCCCTTCCTGGCGTCCATGATGGTTCTGAGCTTCAGTATGGGATTGACCGTTGCCAAGATCCGAACAGACTGGCTTGCCACGCCCTTCCTGCTCACCAAGATGGAAAACGTAAAAATAAAAGCGCGCATCGTTGATATTGAAGAACTTCCCAACCGCCGCCGTTTGACGTTTGATAATCTTACGTTTTCACAAGAAGGCATTCCTAGGTTACGCAAAATCCGACTAACGTTGCCCTTATCAAAACCTTTATCTGTAACGATTGGTGACCAGGCGTCTTTCAATGCTTCCCTTCTTCCCCTTTCAGATCCCGTGAGTATTAACGGGTACAATTTCCGGCGCCAAGCCTACTTTCAAGGAATTGGGGCAACAGGGCGGATAAAAAGTTCAATCCATGTGATAGAAAGCAACGATAAGGGCCTTTGGCTTGCTGCGATGCCTTACCGCCTCACCCAAACCATTCGCCAGCATTTGCCGGGGCAACGGGGAGAGATCGCCGCTGCTCTCATTACAGGAGACCGGTCCGGCATATACCCTGAGATGCGGCAGGCATTTACCGATGCGGGCCTTGCGCATATCCTCGCTATTTCTGGCCTTCATTTAACGTTAGTAGCCGGGATTATATTTCTGGTTTTCCGGCGTGGGCTTGCCCTCATTCCCTCTCTTGCGGAAAATTATCCCATCAAAAAATGGGCTGCCCTATTAGGGATTGCCGCAACTTTTGCCTACCTCTCCCTCTCTGGTTTTGGTATTCCCGCGCAACGGGCTTTTGTCATGATCAGTATTGTGATGATGGGTATTCTGTTGGACCGTAATCCTTTGTCCATGCGCCTCGTCGCCATTGCCGCCACTGTTATCCTGGTCCTGCGCCCGGAAAGTTTGCTATCCGCAAGCTTTCAATTATCCTTCGCTGCCGTGGTTGGCCTTATTGCAGCTTATGAAGGTGGCTGGGCGCCTTTACGGCAGTGGTCATGTGAAGGAGGTTCCTGCCGTAAATTGATCACCTATGGGGCTGGATTGGTTGCGACGACCCTCATTGCTACCCTGGCGACGACCCCTTATACCCTCGCTATTTTCAACCGGTTTACCTTACAAACCCTCATCGGTAATTTTTTAGCTATTCCGTTAACCAGCGTTTTCATTATGCCCGCTGCAACCTTGAGCGTCCTGTCCCTTTCCTTCGGAGGGATCGAAGCTGCTTTTCACTTCTTATCTTTTGGGCTGGAGCAGCTTATCCATATTGCTGAAACGGTTTCCTCCTGGCCAGGCGCCGCTATTATCGTTCCAACCCCTCCATCTCCCTTCGTGGGTTTGGTAACGTTCGGGGGGTTGTGGATATGCTTTTGGAAAAGTTACTGGCGATGGGGAGGACTCATCCTTTGTGCCCTCGGCTGCTTTTCCCTGTTTCTGCATCATCCCGCAACTCTTTATGCAGCCGGTGATGGCGCCGTTATCGCCTACCAATCAGACAATACGCTTTATGTTTCAGACCTGAAGCGGGGCAGTTTCTTTACAGATCAATGGATGAAGGAATTAGGTCTCAAACAGAAAAAGGAATGGCCTGCTGATCAGGTGAGAATAGGTCCTGCCTTATTGGCCCGCTCCCCCAGCTTCCCTTTAAAACCATCTTTGAGAATTTCAAAAGAAATGTGTCAGGTAAAGGCTTTTATTACGACCAGTTATGCCTGGCGCGACTGCAAACGCTGGCGTTATATGCCGGATGTGTTCATTGACCGGTATACGTTAAAGCGTGATGGCACTTATCAACTTTGGATTACGCCGGAGGATATTCATGTAAAATCAGTACGGACATCATTGGGCTTGAGACCTTGGAACCGGGGGTATGAGAAACCAGGCTGGAGTAAAATAAAAAAAGGTGCCACTTGAGCCGACGGAGTAAAGATCCTCTCGCGACCTGACAAGCAGGTGGGAACCATGTGCCAAAACCACGGTTTTGGTAGGGACAGTCTCCGAGAAGTTAGATAGGGTCCGGGGATGCAACTCCATCTAACCCAGCAGCACCATCTTTAATATACCTGACTTTAAGTTAGCTTACAACATAAAAAATTATCATTATATTTCATTTTTTTAAACAAAAGTTATATATTGTTTCAACTGTCCCCCCACCCTGCCTGGGTAGCCGCTTTATAATGCCCTTTATCTCTTTTAGAAATGGTTTGGCGTTTAAGCCCTTCGCTGGCGCATAAGTCTAGCGTAACATGGCCAGACCGCTGTAAGGGTTTGCGGATAATGCGTGCTGCCGGCGCCGGATGGATTCCAGGTAGCCGCAAAGCGACAAGATAGCTAAACTTCTCATCCTCATAAGGTAAAGAAACTTTCTTGATGTCTCGATGAATACGGGACCGGGGCAGCCGCTTCGAGAAGTGGCACCAATCATTCTTTTTCAAAGGGCAAACCTTATGATGCGGGCAGGGAGCGGCAATAAAGGCCCCCCATTCAATCAATAAATCCCGTAATCCCATTAATTGCTGATATCTTACCGGCGTGCCAGGCATCAAAATAATAAGTCCCAACGATGCTTTCTCCCAAGCTTTTTTCAGGACTTTTACTTGATGTTCAGAAGAGAGTTCGTTCAAGACATAGGATAAGGTCACGATATCGAATGGCGCATCAAGTGACAGGGTTGAGAGATTTGCGCGTTGAAAAGAAAAATGTTGATGCGCAATCTCAGGCGCCTCTTTGAGAAGATTTTGAGCTACCTTGTTCATAAAGGCATCTTCTTCAATTAAATGGAAGCGCTCGCATGCTGGCCAATACAGAGCAGCGGCCAACGCCGCCGTTCCTGGTCCGGCTCCTAAATCTAAAACAGACGTGACGTGCTCCAGGGGAACATGAGGCAAAACGGATTCTACAGCTGCAAATGTCGCTGGTAGACGGGCCGCCACATAAGCCATCGCCTCAGATGAGGAGGCAAATCCTGCTGTCCTTCCCTGTGACGTTCGATACCGTTTTGTCAGCTGTTTCTGTGCTATTTTAACAGAGGGTCTGGAATCAGCTGATTCCAGAAGTTCTTGAATGCGGTTTTGAAAAGAAAGGGGAAGCAATGACCTCATACCATCATGTTACGGGTAGCGGCAGGCAACTGGACAACGAGACCATCAAGTTCTTCCGTCATAATAATCTGACATCCCAAGCGCGATGTTTGGGTCAAGCCGAAGGCCAGGTCAAGCATGTCTTCTTCATCTTCCGTCGCCGCCGAGAGCATATCATACCATTCAGGTTCTACAATGACGTGGCATGTCGAGCAAGCTAATGAACCTTCACATGCCCCTTCCAGGTCTACTTTATTTCGATGCGCAATTTCCAAAACGGATAACCCAACCGGCGCATCCACTTGAATACGGCCTCCCGATGGCGTCATAAATGTCATTTTTGGCATACTTTTAAAACTCCAACTTCATTTTTACTTCTCTAACGGTGAAGAGACATTTACCGCTTCCCCAACCAGGCGTTCTACCCGCCGTGCTGCGAAAGGAACACTCATAGATTCTAACATTTTTTGTCGCTCTACAATGGCGTCTTGATCCGCATCTGTCAAGCGTTGCTCTAACGCTTCCATAGCGTGAAGCAAGCTTTCCCGCTCAACTGCCGTCAGCAAATCCCCATCCACTTTAATAGCCTTATCCATCTGATGAAGCAACTGCTGCGCTTTTACTTTTGTTTCAATCAGAAGACGATTTTTTATATCCTTTGACCCATGTACCGCATTTTCGCGCAAGATCCGGCGATAATCCTCTTCTGTCAAACCATAGGAAGGCTTGACGGTAACTTCCTGATGCGTATTTGTTGTTGTTTCCGTCGCGCTCACCGTCAGCAAGCCATCCACATCAACCATAAACGTCACCACAATGCGGGCTGCTCCCGCCATCATGGGGGGAATGCCCGTTAACGTAAATTCAGCCAGAGACCGGCAATGTTCCATCAATTCACGTTCCCCTTGAAGAACATGAATTTTCATGGCTGTTTGCCCCTCCTGATAGGTTGTAAATTCTTGAGAACAGGTTGCCGGAATGGGCGTATTGCGGGGAATGATCTTTTCGACCACGCCTCCCATTGTCTCTAATCCCAATGACAGGGGGGTTACATCCAGGAGCAACGTTTCTACCCTTCTCGTCAACGCTTCCGCTTGCAATGCGGCGCCAAGCGCTACAACTTCGTCAGGATTCAGATTGGTTAACGGGTCTTGCCCAAAAAATTCAGCAACCCGTCCTTGAATGAGAGGCATCCGCGTTGTCCCTCCCACGAGCACAACGCCTTTTATGTCTTTTAGCGTTAAATCCGCATCAATTAAAACGCGCCGGCAAATATCAATGGTCTTTTCTACCAGAGGTGTGGCTAATTGTTCCAAAGTTGGGCGGTCAAGAGGAAATTCCTTATCCCCGAGTAATTCCCACCTTCCCCGTTCCTGCCGGGATAAATATTCTTTTATGGATCGGGCCGCTTTGAGGGCTTGTTTGTAGCGTGCCGGCGTTAAGCTGATTTCGGGAGCTAAATGGTGAAAATATTCGACAATTAAACGATCAATATCATCTCCTCCCAGTGCGGTATCTCCGCCTGTCGCCAGCACCTGAAAGACCCCTTTGGCCATTCGTAAGAGAGACACATCAAACGTCCCCCCCCCTAAATCATAAACAGCATAAATCCCTTCAATCCCTTGATCCAAACCATAAGCCAGCGCCGCCGCTGTTGGTTCATTGATCAACCGCAATACTTTTAATCCTGCAAGGGCGGCAGCGTCCTTTGTCGCTTGCCGCGCCGCTTCATCAAAGTAAGCGGGCACCGTAATCACAGCCTTCTCAATGAATTGATTGAGGGCGGTCTCAGCCTGGCTTTTAAGGGTACGCAAGATATCAGCCGCTACTTCAACAGGTGTTTTAATCTCGTCTCCAACCGTCAACCTCACCATCGTATCTGAATCGCTTTGTTCAGCAACTGTTAAGGTATATTTTCCCGCCATTTCCCTTGCTTCCGCGCTCGACCGGCCCATCAGCCGTTTAGAAGAGGTCACGACCCGGTCAGGCGCTTCATCGATTAGGTCAACCGCTTTCTCTCCCACGATCGGCGCAGACCCCTCAGCGTAAGCGACAACGGATGGTAAGAGGCATTCCCCCCGGCTATCAGCCAATGCGAATGGTTTGCGGTTTTCAGAAAACGCAACAACGGAGTTGGTTGTCCCCAAATCGATGCCAATAGCAACAGCTTGAGACAGCTTCTCTTGAACAAGGCTTGAGACGGGTTCCGTAATTTGTAATAACACTGCGTTGCTTCTCCTTACAGAACTTTAACCGAAGACTGGCGCCGGCGCATTTTTATATCTTCCATCAATTTCGACAGATAAGTCAGGCGCAAAAAAAACCCTGGTAATTTCTGGTTTTGGTCTTGACGTGCCGCACGCGCAAAAGAGGCTGTGGCCTCTTGCAACCGCTCCTGAATTTGACTTTCCACGACGTTGAAATCGTAAGGAGAAACCGCTTCCATTAAGGTTTCCCGCAATCCCATCATTTCCTCTAAAACCAGGGGGTCTTGAACGGTTTTTCCATCTTCTCCCCCTCCCTCTATTCCCCGTAATTTCAAAATAGCGCGGGCGCGTAAAGCTGGATTTTTTAAAATCTCATAAGCCTGGTTGAGTGAGGCGGATTGTTCAGCTGCCGCCTGGCGTTCGGGTTCTGAGTGATAAACGAAACGATCCGGATGAGCCAATGCCTGGCGGGAAAAATACGCCGCATCAAGCGCCGTCGCCTCCACCTCAAATGCTGGTTCTATCCCCAGTATCTCAAAAGGATTAAAATCTTTCTTAAACATGGAATGATTTACCGCAACCGCAGTACCCTTTTGCATTGGGATTACGAAAGACAAATCCTGACTGCATTTTTTCTTCCACATAATCCATTTCCGTACCCAGAATAAACAGTATCGCCTTGGGGTCGATCAAAATTGTTACGCCATCCATTTCCATCACCTCATCTAAAGGATTTTTGTCATCCGCATATTCTAGAGAATAGGATAACCCGGAACACCCTTTCGTGCGAATGCTAATACGTATTCCCACAGAGGGCTTGCCCCGCTGGGTCAGTAAGGCTTTCACCCGCTCAAAAGCCGTATCGGTTATGGTTATCGGCGCTGCTCGTGTTGTCATGGCCTCGCCTTCATACCGCCGTTTCTTCGCGGTTGCCTGCCCCTGACAGGGTTTTAGACTGGTAATCCGCGATCGCCGCCTTAACAGCATCCTCAGCCAAAATTGAGCAGTGGATTTTCACAGGCGGCAGCGTCAAAGCTTGCGCAACTTCCGTATTCCGAATGGCCTGGGCTTCTTCCAGGGTTTTTCCTTTAACCCATTCTGTGATGAGGGAGCTGGACGCAATCGCTGACCCGCATCCAAAAGTCTTAAATTTCGCGTCTTCAATAATACCATCTTTATTAACTTTAATCTGGAGCTTCATCACGTCTCCACAGGCTGGCGCTCCCACCAGGCCCGTCCCGATGGTTGCGTCATTTTTATCAAAAGCCCCCACATTACGGGGATTTTCATAGTGATCAATCACTTTTCTGCTATAGGCCATTTCTTCTCTCCCTCATTAATGATCTGACCATTTGATATTTTTCAGGTCGATCCCTTCTTGAACCATTTCCCAAAGCGGACTCATTTCCCGCAACCGCGTCACCGCTGCAACAACCTTCTCAACGGCCGTATCCACATCCGCTTCTGTTGTAAAACGTCCCAATCCAAACCGGATCGATGTATGCGCCAACTCTTCTTCAACGCCAAGGGCGCGTAAAACATAAGACGGCTCAAGAGAAGAAGACGTGCACGCCGAGCCTGAGGAAACGGATAAATCTTTAATTCCCATCATTAAGCCTTCCCCTTCAACATAGGCAAAGCTTAAATTCAGGTTCCCGGGAATACGGGGAGCGGTATCGCCATTCAGGTAAACATCGTCCAGTTGGCTCGTCAACCCTTGATAGAGACGGTCACTCAAACCTTTTATGCGCGTTGTTTCCGCCTCCATTTCGCTTCTGGCAATCGCGCAAGCTTCTCCCAACCCTACGCATAAAGGCGTTGGCAATGTGCCCGACCGCATGCCGCGCTCCTGTCCTCCTCCATTAATGATTGCTTGAAGCCGGACGCGCGGTTTACGGCGGACATAAAGCGCCCCGATCCCTTTCGGCGCATAAATTTTATGTCCGGAAATACTCAGCAAATCAATATTCAGCGCTTCAACGTCAAGGGAAATTTTACCCACCGCTTGCGCGGCATCGGTGTGAAAAAATACCCCCGCGTCCCGGCATATTTTTCCAATTTCCATCAAGGGCTGTATAACGCCAATTTCATTATTCACTGCCATAATGGAAACCATAACCGTATCGGGGCGAATAGCTTCTTGCAGTTCTGAAAGATCAATCAAACCATTAGGTTGTACCGATAAATAAGTTACGGAAAAACCTTCCTGTTCAAGATGGCGGCAACTGTCCAATACGCATTTATGCTCTGTTACGCAGGTGATCATGTGATTTTTTTTGTCTTTATAAAACCGGCTCACGCCTTTGATCGCCAGGTTATTTGACTCTGTAGCCCCACTTGTAAAGATAATTTCCCGCGGATCCGCTCCAATAAGGCAAGCCACTTGCGTCCGGGCTTTTTCAGTAGCTTCTTCGGCTGCCCAGCCGTGCGGATGGTTACGGGAATGCGGATTGCCAAAAATGTGCGTAAAATAAGGCAAGATCTTTTCAACAACCCGCGGATCACACGGTGTGGTCGCCTGATAATCCAGATAAATTTGTTGATGCGCTATCATTTTTTATTTTTCTCCCAAAACCTTAAAACACACAATCAGTGTGGGCGGACGTTCTCATAAATATCCATCCACGCGCCAAGAAACCGGTCGATCAAATCCGGAGGATTGGTGAGACCCAAACTGACCCGGATTGAACAATCGGCAACGGCTTCAGGTACGCCCATCGCCCTCAAAACCCGTGATGGCTTTACCTTGCCTGATGCGCAAGCCGCGCCTGCTGAAAGAGCAATGCCGCTTAAATCAAATTTCATAACCTGCGTTGCGCCTTTAACGCCCTTCATGGCTATGAGCGCCGTATTGGGTAAACGGGGCGCTTCCTTTCCTAAAAATACGGCTTCAGGACATCGCGTCTTGAGACGCGCTTCAAGCGTATCCCGTAAAATCTGAACAGGACCCCAATCTTGCGCCCTGGCCGCATTCAAGGCTGCCGCAAAGCCGAGAATACCCAAAAAATTTTCCGTGCCTGAGCGAAAAGACCGTTCCTGCCCTCCGCCCCGCAATTGCGCCTTTAAAGGTACATCTGACCGCATCACCAAAGCCCCCACGCCTTGAGGCGCTCCCAGTTTATGCGCTGACAGGGAAATCAGGTCGATTCCCTCCCACGTAAGCGGAAGCCGTCCAATTGCCTGTGCAGCATCACAATGGACAAAAGCCCCGTACCGCTTCGCAAGGCTAACCACCTGATCAAGAGGTTGAATAACCCCCGTCTCGTTGTTCGCCGCCATAACGGAGACCATGACGGCGCCCCTTTTATCCTGCAATAAAGCTTCAAGGACCGTTAAATCAATGATTCCCTGGCTATCAACCGGACAAACGACCCGATCCTGGCGCGCCTGGTCAACGGAGTCATGCTCAATGGCGGAAATAATAACATCACCCTCAAAACCGCAAAGCGCCAGGTGGTTTGCCTCGGTCGCTCCACTGGTAAAAACAATGCCAGCAGGGCGCACATTAAAAAAGTCAGCCACTTCAAGGCGGGCTTGTTCAATTTTCCGCCGCGCTTGCCGTCCAAACTGGTGAACGGAAGACGCATTTCCCACGTATGCCATACCCTCCAGCATGACCTGCTTCGCTTCCTCACATAACGGGGCTGTCGCGTTATAATCCAGATACAGGCTCATATGACAGCCTGGTTCCTTACCGGAATTTTGATAGGCGCCGGATCCATCAAAACACCGAAGCGCCCCATTCCCGCAATCCGCTTTTCACAAACATCCGCAAGGGTCACGCGCGTCAGGAACGACTGTACAACGGCTCCCAGCTCATGCCATAAATCATGGGTCAGGCACTTCTCTCCCGTCATCCGGCACCCAACGGGTGACTCATGCGCGCAACGCGTGGCCTTTAGAGGCGTATCAACGGCTGCAATAATATCTAAAATTCGTACATCCTCAGCTTTGCGGACTAAAACATAACCGCCTGCGGACCCACGGCTGCTTTTAACCAGGTCCGCTTTGCGCAACTTTCCAAAAAGCTGCTCTAAATACGCTAGGGGAAGCTCCTGGCGGGCTGAAATTGCCGCCAGAGAGACAGGGCCGGACGCTTCTTCCCGGGCCACATCAACCATCGCTGTTACGGCATACCGCGCTTTTGTGCTTAACCGCATGCGAACCCTTCCGTTTTTCATAGCTGTTCTTAAAAAGCCATGCTAGACTTCTTTCCATATCGTCAATTATGACGATACCGGATTTAAGGAATACCCCTTATCTCCTATAAGGAATACCTATTCCGACTAATTTGGTCAAGTATTGTTTTCGATGGTCATCAGAGCGCTTGCAGAATCGGGTCTGTTGTTTTCTGGACAGGAAAAAACGGATGAGCAGCCGACCGTGTTATTGTAAAGTGCATGAGGGTTGCGGCTTAGTTTTTAACGGCGTGCCGTCCGCAGAGGACGAAGGTTATGTACGGTTTCTGCTATGAATGATCAGTAAAATTAATGTTAAGGGGAGGAGGAAAGGTTGTGTCAGAAATAATTTTTAACGGTTCTGCGGGTCGCATTGAAGGGCGCTATCACCAGACCCGTCGGGAAGGGGCACCCGTTGCCATCATCTTGCATCCCCATCCTCAATTTGGGGGCACGATGAATAATAAAGTGGTTTATGCCCTTTACCGGAGCTTTGTAGAGCGGGGGTTCAACACCTTGCGTTTCAACTTTCGCGGCGTCGGGCGGTCCGAGGGGACTTATGATAACGGGGAAGGGGAACTCAATGACGCCGCTTCCGCCCTTGATTGGCTTCAAACCAACAATGCCAATGCATCAGCCTGCTGGGTTGCCGGCTTTTCGTTTGGGGCGTGGATCGGGATGCAACTTCTCATGCGCCGCCCGGAGTTGGAGGGATTTGTGTCAATCAGCCCGCCTGCGGACCGTTATGATTTCGGGTTTCTGGCCCCTTGCCCTGTTCCCGGCTTGATTCTGCAAGGCGACCAGGACGCTATCGTTCCCCATTCTTCCGTTGCGAGCCTGGTGAGCAAGCTGCAACTTCAACGGGGTATCCATATTGATTACCGGATGGTTCCTCAAGCTGACCATTTCTTCGGTGGGCAGCTTGCACAATTGCGTGCCCACGTAGAAGATTACTTGTCCAAAAACCTTTTACGCAGCAGCGTCGCCGTTAACCAGTAACCCTGTGTCCCCCTCTTTACTTAGTAGAAGAGGGGGGTAATTGAGTGCCTAATCTTTTTTTGCCTCCAGAATACTAATGACTGTGAATGGATCGCAATCCAGCAGATCTTCACTGCACCCAACATTAAGCCCCCCTTCTTGAAGCTTTTTCAGAACCTTAGCACGTTTTTCCATGCTATCATGCTCTGTCTTATTAAGCGCTTTCTGAATCGATTTTTGATAATAAAAACCACATAACTCCGGGTTGTTTAGTTGATAGTATATCATACAAAGGATCACATCAACATCATCCCTATCTGTTTCTTGATAATTCAAAGACTTAACTTGGGAGATAGCGTAATCTTTTTCCTCTGTTACATGTTGGGCAAGGAAGAGGAGAAAACCTAACCGAGTTTCTAAATTAACTTGATCAGATTCAATAATAGTCTTTAAACGGGCAAGCACTTTTTTTCGATCAATTTCCTCTTTGGCGTGCTGAGCAAGCAAGAAGAGGGCGTCTAACTCAGCGTCTATAGTAACCTGATCAGATTCAGCAAGCGCTTTTAAGAGGTTAATGGATTTTCCCCGGTCAATTTCTAAAGCAGGCTTAAAAAAATCATCTATATAATACTGAAGAACAGAGATAAGCTTCTCCGGTTGTACGTTGAGTAAATAGCGGACTAGCCTCCTTGCTTCTTCAGGATAATGATAGTGAACGAGGTCGCTGATCAGGGAACCCTGACAAACCTTTAAAATTTCCTCTTCGGGTTGTGACAGAATATCATCCAGCGCTTTTGGAACCTCTTCCCGTCTTTCCGCTCGCATCAGGAGTGAAAGGGCGAGCCCCTTCACGTTATCAGCAAGTTGCGCCCAATCAGAATAAAGGTTTTCAGAAAATTGCCGGACACGGAATTGAAGATGCTCATCGTCAATGTTGTTATCTTTAAATGCATTAAATGACTGAACTTTATTTCCCAAGGTATTTTGATCATTCGGTAATTCAACGACCTTTCTGAGAACTTTAACTGCGAGATCCGGACGCCCTAAAAAAAGAGCGTTGTGAATTAAGAGGGAGTTATCAGAATCAAGGCAGAATTGGGGATTATGGATGCACCACTCAATCATTTCAATGGCTACCTCTCTTTTTTGAGATTTACTATAAATAAAATCATGATTTATGTTAACGATATTTCTCTTCAGGAGGTTTGTATCCCCGAGGTTTATCCCCGCCATTAAAAGCTTCCGTGCAATAACGTCCCTTGCTTGAGGAAAACAGGCTGAAGAAAACCTAAATTGTCCAAGAGTCTCATAATAAACGCCTGGCCGCGCCGGGTTAAGTGACAGCAACCACAATTTATTTAAGGATAACCCATAAGGGTGAGAAAATTCCTGAAGTAACCGCATGACCGGATCCAAAGGATCAGCCGTATTGACAAGCGGTGATGCCAGCGCCACCTTAAGAACGGCATAAAGCTTGCCGAGGTCTTCCTCACTTTGCCCTTCAAGCCGTTGAGGAAGGCTGTTTTGGTGTGGCAAGAAGGCGGATTGGATAAAGTCCGGCTCAAACCAGCTGGAAAGATCCGTTGCAGAGACGCTCGCAAGGGCAGCGAGCTTGAAGAGACCGTCTTTCGTGTTCCGCGTCTTGAAGTGAAGAATATCGAGCGGAATGGAATGCGCTCTTGTTTCCGTCAGGCAATAATCATTTAAGCGAAAGAAGGAGGCGCTCACCAGATCAGAAAAACAACGGCAGATGAGCCTCACGGCTGGAAGCGTCCCTAAATCTACATAAGGAAGAATATTCCCGTAGATAATTTCCAAAGGGAGGGTGAATAGAGGAGTACCTTCTTGAACCGTCTGTTGAGCCTGATTTAATATTTCGTCAACGCTCTTGTCACGCTCTTGATGTTTCTTATAAGAAGCCAACGGAAACGCGCGCGTTACAATTTCCCGAAGGGACTCAAGCGCCCGCGCATCTCTTTCCGCTTCGGCTGCTTGCGCCGTTAAGGAGAAGAAAACGACAAGATAGCTCAGGCAAAAAGAAAGATATTTTTTCATCACAATCCTTTCAAAATTTAGCAAATTTAATGCAAAATACACTGTAACGGGGAATGAAGAAAATACAACAGGAAAAATCTCAAGGAGGATCATCAAAAACCGGTGGGATGGGATTATCCTATGATAAGCAGGGTATCCCCTTACGGTTCAATACGCGTCAGGCCATAGGTCGCCCCCATAATGATGAGGCTTCCCAGGATGACCCAGATGGTGGGTATTTCTTCAAAAAAGATAAAGCCTACGGGTATGGCAAAGCACAAGCGCGTATATTCAAAAGGCGCGAGGAAAGAGGGGTTGGCGTACCTTAAGGCTGTCACGGAACAAAATTGGGAAAAAACCCCGAAAGCGCCAATGGCCATCAAGGTCAGCACATCATGAAGAGGGGGCGTTTTCCAAAACGAGAGGACGATCAGACCCGCAATAAACGTGGTTGCCGTATTCGCATAGAGCATAATCGTAAAGGTGCTTTCCGTACGGGACAGAAGCTTCACGCAGATAATGGAAAAAGCGGCGAACAGATTGGCCAGGAGGGCTATCCACACGCCTGGGCTGATCGCCGCTTCATGGGGCCTGACGGCGATCATCACCCCGCCATACCCAAGCAGGATGAGCGCCCATTTAGCAAGAGGAACCTTCTCCTTCAAAAGAAGCATGGCCAAAACGGTCGTAAATAAAGGGCCTGTCATCCCGATGGATGTTGCCAGGGCAAGAGGCAAATTCCGGTAAGCGAAATACGTACACGTCACCGTGATTCCCAATGTGATAACGCGGATGATATGAAGAATAGGCCGTGATGTGCCAAACCCTTTCAAGCCGGATTGCAGGATAAAAGGGCTGAAAAAAACCAGGCCAAAGAAATAGCGCATAAAAAGAACGGTAACGCTATCAACTTCAGGAGAAAGGGTCTTGGCGAAAGCCATAGCCGCGCTAAAACTGAGCGCCCACAGCAGCATAAACGCCGCCCCGGTTAATTGGGGGGAAAGAGCGTTTTTGAGGGTTTCCATACGGTTCAGGGTTTTAACGCGGCTTTGATTCATAAAACGCTTCTTGCCTTTTTGCTTATAATAAAAGAAGGAAGGGGAGAAGGGCAATGATATTCCCGCAAGCCCGTATTTTAGGAGCTATGCGAAAGGTGCATATTTTCCTTGACGGTATGGAGATGAAGAGAGATATCTTAAAGCGTTTCTCACCATTTTCTTTCCGAATGGATAGAGAAAATATAGACAGGCGTCATTCTTCTATCGGTGGGGTCGATGAATTTTATCAAGTATAACGGAAAAGGAAACGATAAGGCTAAAAAGCAGGAAACCAATCAATTCATTGATATAACGGCATGGAATGGAAATGAAGAGATGAAACCCTATGAGGAAGGCGCACGTGAAAAAAATATCATAACGTGTCCCGCTCATGCTCCCTTTCCTTTTCTCATTGCCAATCATGATTATATGTTCAAGCAGTCTAATCGCCGTTATCCAGCCCAATTCTGGGTAGAAATAATAGCCTATCGTCTTGGTTGTCTGATGGGCGTCCCCGTACCGCCCGCTTTCATTGGTATTGATGAAAGACGGGAAATCGCAGGTGCGGTTATTGAATGGTTTTACAGTTATCCAGGAGAACCAGGGGAAGAATTTATCCCGGGAGGCGATCTTTTTCAAAAGCGCAACCCTGACTATGAACGGAAAAAAGGCAAGCGCCATAATCTTATGGATTTAATAGAGATCATTAAAGAAAGGGATTTGTCCCAAAATTGGCAGAAAGAATGGGCGAAGATTTTTTGCTTTGACGCATTGATCGGGAACACGGATCGCCATCAGGATAATTGGGGCATCCTGCACGACGAAACAGGAGATTACTTTGCTCCGGCATTCGATAACGGAACGGCAATGGGGCACGAAATCACCGACAAAAAGCTTCTTAACAAGCTTAATCGTCTTGAAAAATATATTCTGGCGCCCAAAGCGACGCATCACATGAAATGGCGCCGACATGACGATAAGAGGATGGGGCATATTGATTTTTTAAAACGGCTTATGGATCAATACCCCCAGACGATAGAGCCTATGCATCAGTGTTTGAAATTCTCTCTTCAACCCTTTGCGCAAGAAGTTCAGGAACTCCTGGATTTAAGTAACGCTTTGCCTGAACCTTATGTTAAATTAACGTCAGAAAGAGCCAATTTCATTATTAAACTAACTGAATATAGACATAAAAAAGCATTGGAGATTTTGACGTAAATGCATTTACTTCCGCAAATTATAGAACCTGGGCGGTTATTGGTGGTTTGGCAGACGCTTCGGGAAGATTTGGAGCGCCAGAGCGGGACGGGCAAGCGATATATTGTCGGTGAACTTGAACGAGTTCATGACAATATCCTGTTGCGCTATTTTGTGAATTCACCAGATTTTAAAGATGCATTAAAATTGGGATTTAAAGGATTCTCAATCTTTGATGCGGCTCAAGAACTCCATGAACTCAACGTTATGAAGACACTCGAACGACGTATTCCGCCGCGCCAGCGCACGGACTTTGACAACTTTCTCATCTACCATCGTATTGATCCAGCAATACGCGATCAGATGACCGATTTTGCGCTTCTTGGATATACAAGCGGCAAACTCCCCGGTGATGGCTTTTCATTCATTCATACGTTTGAAGAAGCGCTGATACCGTGTGAAGTCACCATCGACGTTGCCGGAATTCGGCATTACAAGGATTCTCTCCCCCCCTTAGAAACGTTGATAGATGTGCCCGTGAATTTTAAGCTTGATCCCGCTAACCCTGAAGACCCCAGGGCAGTCGCTATTGAAATACAAGAGGGAGTGCGCATCGGCTATGTAAATCGGGCGCAAACACATATATTTCATCAGTGGCTCCGCCACTATCGGGTTGAGGGAATCATCGAACGGGTTAATGGGACCGTCGATCGTCCCAATATCCTTTTGTATGTAAAAGTCACTTTAACATAAGTCCTCTTTCCGCTTGACCTCAATCCTTTCTTTCTCATAAGGTTTCCGTTAATTGCGAGAGAAGGAGGCGCCTATGACATCCCGATTTATAGCGGGTATCAAAGATGTGGTTGATCAATACGATGCGTTTGTCATTGACCTCTGGGGCGTGATACACGATGGATCTAAACCCTATCCGAGCGCGCTGGAAACCTTAAAAAAATTGAAAGGTTTAAAAAAGACAACCCTTCTTTTGTCGAACTCTCCGCGTCGTGTGTCCGCTTCGGAGAAACATCTGGAAAATATGGGCGTTTCCCGGGATTTTTATACGCATATTTATACGTCTGGTGAAGATACCCATCAGGGTCTCAAAAACCGGCCGGATGCCTGGCACCAGAAGCTGGGAAGCCGCCTTTACCACATCGGGCCTGAGTTTCATCAGCCGATGTATACAAGCCTGGATTATGAAAAAATGCCTTCTCCTGACGAGGCTGATTTTCTTTTGACCACAGGGGCGGATTTCCCTCATATCAATGATTATGAGGCAATTTTGAAAAAAGGGATCGATCGGGGTCTACCGATGCTGTGCGCCAATCCGGACCGGGTGGTTGTCCAGGATGGACACCTGATTCTGTGTTGCGGCGGTATAGCTGAACGATATGAACAATTGGGCGGTAATGTTTTTTATCACGGCAAACCCTTCCCTGCTGTTTACCAGCCCGTCTTTTCCCTACTCGGTGGAATCCCTCCTTCCCGCATCCTCGCCATAGGGGATTCTCTGACCACTGATATGAAAGGCGCCCAATCCAGCAGCATGGATGGCGCTCTTATTATGGGTGGCATCCATCATGAAATTTTACTCCCTTACGGAAAAATGACGCCTGAAACCCCTCAGCTTCTGCAAGGCTTGGGCGCAAAAACAGGCATTACGCCCAAATATGCGTTACCTGAAATGAAGTGGGAAACGTGACAGGGGCGCCAGCAGATGGTATACATAACCCTTCTATCGTTTAATTTTTCTCACGCAAAAAAGGGAGGAATTGCTTTATTATTATATAAAACCCTTCCTTAATCCCACTTTTTTCTTGCTAAAAGTTAAAAAAAACTGTTATCTATTATAGTTCTTCAAAATTTTAAGCTGATGAGAAGTGATGAAATCCATACCCATCAAGTCCAGTCCTTTTTTCTCTTTAAACGATATTGAAAAAGATTTTTCTCCAGCTTCTTTCGCGAAGGGGCAAGCGTACCAAACAGAAAACCGCGTTACGCACCTTGAGATAGGCCAGGATAAGCAGGGCCATTGGAAAATCAAATCCATTATTCAAGGCTCCCGAAACAATATCTACCACACAGATATTATTGTGAATGTCAAGGATCGGACCTTTGGTTTTGATGGGTACTGTTCCTGCCCCATGGACCATAATTGCAAGCATGTGGCAGCTTCCCTTATTGAAGCCATCTCCCGGCGCACCCTTTCATCCTCATCTATAGATACCGTTGAAACCACGGCGGAAGTCCCAACGCCCATTTTTCGTATCATGACGAATAATGTGCGTTTTAAAGTGCGCCCCTGGTCCATGACGCAGGATGAAAAGAAGTTTTTGGCTCATCTTTCCTTTTCTTATTCAGGAGGGCGCATTCCGCATACTGAACCCATTGACAAAAACAGCGTTCCCCGCAACCTTAAAGCTGAACAAGAATTTCTCTCTCATCCCCTTTTAAGCCACTGGAAAAAATTGGGCGACTTTGCTCATCAAATTGACCCTCTCACCCTGGAAATAGGCAATCTCATTCTTGATGTAAAAACCCCAGGTATTCAGACCTTGTTGACTGATGAAAAAGTCATCCAGACAGCCATGGCGCTGGCAAACGAAATTTTTCCTCAACTCCTGTCTGAAGGCTGGCAAATTGAAACAGATCCAAGCTTTCCTTTTCAGTCGGTTAAAAATATGGGGGAATGGTATGCCAACATTGATAATGAGACGACCTCTGGTATCGATTGGTTTGATTTGGAAATGGGTATTGAAATTGACGGAAAACGCATTAACATCCTCCCCCATATCGTCCGTTTGCTGCGTAATCCCAATGTTCGCTCTGCTATGGACAATGACCAGTTAAGTGATGCGGAAATGATCTATACCCAGCTGGACGACGGCCGCTATCTGCCCATCCCGGCTAAGAAAATTCAATTTATTGCCCGTACCCTTATAGAACTCTATGACTTTAATGCCTTAACCCATGATGGCCGTTTGCGCCTTTCCACATGGCAGTCCGCCCAGTTAGCGGAACTTGAACAGGCCATGTCGGCTAGCCAGCTACGCTGGTTCGGTTCAAGTCAATTGCGTGAGCTTGGCAACAAACTGCGCGACTTTAAAATAATTGAGAAAGTTATTCTTCCGGCAAGCTTTCATAATACCTTGCGACCCTATCAGGAAGAGGGCGTTAGCTGGTTACAATTTTTGCGAATCCACAATCTTAATGGTATTTTAGCCGATGATATGGGGCTGGGAAAAACGATTCAAGCATTGGCTCATATTATAGTGGAAAAAGAAAGCGGACGGATGAAAAGTCCCGTCCTGATTGTTGCGCCTACCAGTTTGATGGCCAACTGGAAATCTGAAGCGGCCCGCTTCGCTCCTCTTTTGAAAGTCCTCATTCTCCAGGGAAATGAACGCAAAAACGACTTTGACCGTATAAAGGATCATGACCTCATTTTAACAACCTACCCCCTCCTTTCACGGGATAAGGATGTTCTTCTTGCCCATGGTTACCATTTACTGATTTTGGATGAAGCCCAGGTGATCAAAAATCCAAATACCATGGCTCACCGCATTGTCCAGCAGCTTAAAGCGAACCATCGCTTGTGCTTGACGGGAACCCCGATGGAAAATCACTTGGGCGAACTCTGGTCGTTATTTCATTTTCTTATGCCCGGATTTTTGGGCGACAATAAAAAATTTACGCAAACATTCCGGAAGCCCATTGAAAAACGACAAGACCAGGATCGCCAGCATGTCTTAACCCGCCGGGTTCGTCCCTTCGTCCTGCGTCGCACAAAGGAAGAGGTTGTTTCAGAGCTGCCCGCAAAAACTGAAATTATTCAGCATATTGATCTTTTGCCAACCCAACGGGACCTTTATGAATCCGTTCGCTTGGCCATGCACTCAAAAATTCAAGCTGAAATTGAAGAAAGAGGATTTAAATACAGCCAGATTGTTATTTTGGACGCTTTGCTCAAAATGCGGCAAGTCTGTTGTGATCCCCGCCTCTTAAAAATTGAGTCCGCTAAAAATGTGCGGGAGTCCGCCAAGCTTCAGTTTTTAATTGATACCCTTCCTGAAATGATTGAGGAAAACCGCAAAATTCTTCTCTTCTCCCAGTTTACCAGCATGCTGGCGTTGATTGAACAAGAACTCAAAAAACTCAAAATCCCTTATGTTCTTCTCACAGGTCAAACGAAAGACCGTCAAACCCCCATTAATGACTTTCAATCCGGCAAAGTCCCTTTATTCCTGATCAGCTTGAAAGCAGGGGGAACCGGCCTTAACCTGACAGCAGCGGATACAGTTATCCATTATGACCCGTGGTGGAACCCGGCTGTGGAAAACCAGGCGACCGACCGGGCATACCGTATTGGCCAGGACAAACCCGTCTTTGTCTATAAACTGGTGACAGTTGGTACGGTCGAAGAAAAAATCCTGGACATGCAGCATTATAAAGCAGCCCTCTTTGCGGGCGTGTTTGATGGCCATACGTCAAGCAGGGGGCCAATCACGCCGGAAGATCTCGAAGCTTTGTTTGAGGCGTTACCTTAACCTTTAAGGAAACTGTGCGCTTCCGGCAAGCTGGCGTTCCGTCATTTATAAATTTTAGGGTTACGCATATGTGAATATTCAGTTAGAGGTTGCCAGCGACTCCCGCTGAAAAACAGGCAAATGATTTGATAATAAATTGTTTTATTAAGATATATTTGCGAAAAATCCCCCTATACTATTGATTTTATATGAATAATTATTCCCATCAATAACAAGGAGATATGTCATTTTTTTGCAGATATAGCGGGAATTGCTCTAAAATTTTGAGGATTTTAAAACCTGCTTTAATGGATTTAAAATTTGAAGTAAGTTTGGTATAAAGTTACTTGGACAAGGAGGAAGACAAACGTATGCGGGTGATTTATCAGGCCCGGAGTGAGAACGGATCCGGCATTATTTTGAACAGACATGAGTAAAAATACTATTCGCATATCTTCTATCGCTTTAACTCTTGGACAAATTTATTAAGACAGGTTCTTAACTTTAGGAAAATATTATGAAAAAAAGTAAATTAATTTTATTGGCGATCTCAGCATTTTTCAATCAAACATGGGGAATGGATGAGGGTAATCGACAGGCTTTTGAAAGTTGCGAAATCCAAAAACAAAAAATGGTGGCAACTGGTTTATTAACGCCTGATGAACGTCTTGCGTTAGACCAGGAAGAATCAAGGATAAAAGCTCGGATAGAAGCAGTAATAAATGGTGATACAACCCGGGAACAAGGTCTTATATTATCTTTTCAAGCGTATGTTGAAAGATTCGCCTCCCTCTCACAGGAGGCTGACCGCCGCGTCAACCAATCGCACCAGAATTAACCCTCCCAAATCCCTTGAATTCCCTTACAGGGTAAGAGTATAGAGATTGTCTTCTCCGAGGCCGACATCTAGCAAAAGTTGCTTGGCAATTTGCCAGTAACGGGTTTTACGGGGAATAACCGTAGGATCATCCTGGTGAAGTATATGCATTGAAACAGAGCGCCAATGCTGATCCACTAAAGACCGGGCAGAAAAGTGGAGAGAATGCTTGTTACGCAAGACGCTACCCCGAAGGCCCGTTGACCCTTCCACAAGCTTAATATAAGCACTCATTTCTAATTTATCTTTTGAAGTAGCTAAACCAAGCAAAATCCTTCCTGTTAATGAGTGCTCCTCTCCCAGCATAAAGGCGCTAGGGATTATTGCTCTCACGAATAGGGGGTTAGTTTCATTCTTGATTGTAGATTTCTCATCTTCTTTCTTATATTTTTCCCATGGCTTTAAATCATAAAATTCTTCGGGGCTTGTTAAAATTGATTTCGATGCTTCATCGGATGGGACAATTCTCATTTCTATATCTGCTCCTGCCTGTGTCAATTTTTCAGCAGGGGAAGATAATAGATCAACTCCAGCCGTTACTTTTAAAGTTGTTTCTGATCCTGCCTTTGAAATTTCCGGATCATTTCCAGTAGATGCCGTGGGTTGGTCCTCTTGGCATAATGATGGAAGGTTCAGATTAGCCTGTACTGGAAGAACCTCACACGTTAAGGCGTCTATAAGGCTTGGAGCGCTAACTAACTGATCAATGGCTGTTTTCTCCACTCCGGCATGGTGGCCTTCTATAGTGGCTTTTTTACGCTTCTTTGCCCGCTTCTTGCTTTTGGTTATTTTAGAGGGTTGTTTGCTCTCTTCGGACGGAGCATGACCTTGATTTTTGTTCAGATCATTTTCCCTCAACAACTTTTGTTCTTCTTTTTGTAGGAGAAATGTTTCTCCTTTGGTCATTATTTCACACAACGTTGTCATAAATATCTCGGATACATATTCAACATCACAGTGAGAATATCGGTGCAAATCACTACTAACGTCCTTATTGAATTTACCACTTTGCTCTTTTATTATTTGATTTATTGATTTACCTAAAACTGGCGCATGGATTATACCTCTCGTGAGCAATCTTTCATCTCGTATTTTATCTGATTTATCTAATAATCTATTTATTACAAACCTTAAAAATTCACTTTCTCTATGTTGTTTAGAGTCAATTTTATAAAGTTCAAAAGTCTGGAAATATTCTAGTAAAAGATCTAAATCTCTAATAATGGTTGAGTATGAGTTGTAAATATCATACCAATCGTTATCAGACTGATTTTTTAACAATTTAAACCGCCAGTTGAGCGCTTCCAAAGCGTGTTTCAGATCAAAAGGGGAGTTTTCATCTTTTTTGATTGACAGAAGCTTCACGAGAATACGCAGTCTAGGATTCATTTTACATATTTCTTCTTGACTGCCTTTCCAGAAATTTATTTCACTCTGAATCAAGGAACCACAGAACTGATAATAATCCTGCGCTGTTTCGAAAACTGGGGTCGTCGAGATATCTATTTTTTCAAATGCATATCCTGCTCTCAGCTTCTCCAGGGAATCAGCAGAAGGAGCCGCGGAAAGAACATCATCTTGCATAGCATAGCTATTGTTTTCTAAAAAAATACTTGTAAACACAATTAAAAATAAAAAGATTTTCATAAATTTTTCTCAGTGAATTTAGTTAATAATAATAATTTTAATATACTAGATTTTTTTGAACATCAATTTTTTTAATTTTACTAACTTTTTACTCAAAAAAAATATAAATTCATTATTCATTATATTATATATTTGTGTAATATTTTTTTATAATTCTTAGTAATTACTCATTCTATATCTGTCACCCATGAAAAGATCTGTAATCGTTCTGCCTCTTTTGTTGGAATAAAAAAGGATATAAATTGCATTTTCAAAAGGGATTTTTGAATGCTGACGATATCTTCCGCGCTAACTCATCCTTGTAAAGGTTTTTGCTCTTCTCCCGCAGTGATTATGTTGTTTGGGCTTTGTCGCATCTGTTGAGATGGCGTGTGGAATGAAATAGAATGCATTCAAAGCCTGGGAGGCACATTGAAGGCTGACGCTATCACCATCATTAGCCCATCATTTTAAGGGTTTTTGCTCTTCACTCTCTTTGGGCGTCCGGAAACAGAACCAAATTTTTTGTAAGGACAACGAAACATGACCCAAAAAAACCTTTTTTGGTTTCGTCAAGATTTACGCTTGTCAGATAACCCGGCTTTATATGAAGCCGCCCAAAGTGGCGAGGTTATGGCCGTTTATATTTTTGACGAAGATCACCGCGCCGATTTTAGAATGGGATCAGCAAGCCGTTGGTGGCTTCATCATTCCTTATCAGCGCTTAACCGCAAGTTGGGCGGTAAATTAAATATTTATCGGGGAAAGTCTCAAGAAGTTATTCTTAGGCTTATTTCAGAATATTCATTTCAAGCAATCTATTGGAACCGTTGTTACGATCCTTTCCGAATTAAGGCTGACTCAGAAATAAAGTCTTTCCTGAAAAAAAGAGGGATTGAATGCAAAAGCTTTAATGGTTCCCTTTTATGGGAACCTTGGGAAGTTATGAAGGAGGATGGCACACCCTACAAAGTTTTTACGGCTTTTTATCAAAAAGCCAGTCTTCAGGGCAAATATCCCGGTAGACCTTTGCCAGCGCCGAATCCATTAACCCTCGTAAAAGAAACGCTCAACGCGCTACCTCTTACAGAGTTGGGTCTTTTGCCGAAGATAAAATGGCATGCTTCCCTTGAGCGCCAGTGGGTCGTCGGAGAAGAGGGTGCGCAAGACAGGTTGGCTTGTTTCCTGGAAAGTGGTTTGACCAACTATAAGGAAGGGCGTGATTTCCCTTATCGCCAAAATGTATCCCGATTATCACCCTGTCTTCACTTTGGGGAAATTTCACCCCGCCAGGTTTGGCATGGCGTGGACGCAGGAAGTACCAGCTTTCATATTCCTGAACAGGACAAGGAATATTTCTTCAGGGAACTCGGCTGGCGGGAATTTTCTTATCACTTGCTTTACCATTTCCCTGATTTTCCTTATCAGAATTTTCAAAAGAAATTTGACCGCTTCCCATGGCAAGTAGACGAAACTTTACTCAAAAAATGGCAGCAGGGACAAACAGGATATCCTATCGTCGATGCAGGAATGCGGGAGCTTTGGCAAACAGGGTATATGCATAACCGCGTGAGGATGATTGTTGGGTCATTTTTAGTCAAAAACTTGCTGCTTGACTGGCGCCATGGGGAACGATGGTTTTGGGACTGCCTTGTGGATGCCGATTTAGCGAATAACAGCGTAAGCTGGCAGTGGGTAGCTGGCTCAGGCGTGGATGCCGCTCCTTATTTTCGTATTTTTAATCCCGTTACCCAGGGAGAGAAATTTGATCCTGACGGCATCTATACCCGGCGTTTTGTCCCTGAACTGAAGAATATGCCCAATACCTGTCTTTTTAAACCCTGGGAAGCCCCGGAATATATTTTGAAAGCAGCAGGGGTGATTTTGGGGCAAACGTACCCGAAACCTGTCGTCGAGTTAGGGACCTCACGTAAAAAAGCGCTCGAAGCTTTTGCCTCTTTACCAAAAGAGCTTCAATTTGCTTGATAGATGGGCTACTTTTTACCAAGCCTCCATCTTTACCCTCCCTTAAGCGGTTACACTCCTTTGCCTGTAGTCTAACCGCGCTTCTCTGGCGACTCAAAAAAATGATGGGTGATGAGGTCTCTCGGCCTTATATCAAATTTTCAAACTCTCTTTAGCACAAGAGAAGCATTGGTGCCGCCAAACCCGAAAGAATTGGAAAGGGCAATGGCGATAGGGCGTGATTTTGCTTGATGGGGGACGAGGTCGAGATCATGGAAGCCGTCTGAAGGGTTGTCCAGGTTAAGGGTAGGGGGGGCGACCTGATCCCGAAGGGCAAGGGCGCAAAAAATCGCTTCAATGCTCCCGGCAGCCCCTAACAGATGCCCGATAGCGGACTTTGTGGAGGACATGGAGGCGGATTTGATATGATCGCCAAATAAACGTTTAACAGCGGCGACTTCAACAGCATCCCCTAAAGGCGTTGACGTGCCATGGGCGTTAATGTAATCGACTTGTTCTGGCAAAACGCCAGCGTTTTTCAAGGCGGCACGCATGGCGCGGAATCCGCCATTCCCGTCTTCCGCCGGGGCGGTTACATGGTGAGCGTCGCCAGACATTCCATAGCCAATGACTTCCGCATAGAGTTTAGCGCCGCGCCGCCTGGCATGTTCATATTCTTCCAGCACAACAATGCCAGAGCCTTCCCCCATTACAAATCCGTCACGTCCCTCATCCCATGGGCGGGAGGCTTTTTCGGGCGTATCATTATATTGGGTGGAGAGGGCGCGGGCTGCGGCGAATCCTGCCATGCCAATGCGGCACACGGCGGCTTCGGTTCCCCCTGCAACCATGACATCCGCGTCTCCATACTGGATCATGCGGGAAGCGTCGCCAATGGCATGGGCACCTGTTGCGCAGGCTGTAACAACCGCATGGTTTGGCCCTTTGAAGCCGTATTTAATGGAAACATGCCCGGAGGCCAGGTTAATGAGGCATGCAGGGATGAAAAAAGGGCTGACCCGGCGGGGACCGCTTTCCTTTAAAATATGGGAGGTTCTCTCAATTTCAGGCAAGCCGCCAATGCCTGAACCGATCATAACGCCTGTGCGTTCACAAGATTCGTCATCTTCGGGCATCCAGCCGGAATCTTCTATGGCCTGGGTGGCTGCTGCAACGGCGTACAAGATGAACCGGTCAACTTTGCGCTGGTCTTTAGATGACATGTAACGGTCAGGCTGGAATAATCCGGGACCATCCCCCTCAAGAACGGTTCCGCCAATTTTGGCAGGCAAGTCTGAGACGTCAAAGGAGGTAATCGCCCGGATGCCGGATTGCCCGGAAATCAACTTTTTCCAGGTATGTTCAGCTCCATTAGCCAAAGGGGAAACCACGCCGATACCGGTAATAACAACGCGACGTGTCATGGTTTCTCTTTACCTTTGTTGAAAATGATGATCAAATTTATTATCTAGGAGTGCGTTGACGTATTCTCGGCTTCGATATAAGAAATGGCATCTTTAACAGTTCGCAGTTTTTCAGCAGCGTCATCAGGAATCGTACACCCGAATTCTTCTTCAAATTCCATAATCAATTCGACGGTATCCAGACTGTCAGCGCCCAAGTCATCAATGAAGCTGGCGTTTTCAGTGACTTTGCTTTGATCAACATCCAGGTGCTTGATGATGATTTCTTTAACACGTGTCGCAACTTCGGTCATTTTCCTTCCTCTCATTAATTTTGTGCATCACCTTATCGCCTTGTACCGAACCTTTAAATTAAGATCCAAAGACAATCCTGTCTCTAATTACCCTGATTTTTGTCATAATTCAAGCTTTCTCTCTGAGGAGTCTGGAAAAATGAACATTCTCATTTCTTCTTCGATTTTTAAGCCATCTACAGCGTGATTTTTGCGTTTCCGGTACGCGCCTTAAGCTAAACTATGCTTTGCGTCCCGGTTCTCAAAATCACTTGCCTTTGACGCAAAAGTTTCTTGAATAAATGGTAAGTTTATTATTTCCAGACCCCCTAACTCATTAACATCCCCCCGTTAATATGAAGCGTCTGGCCTGTAATATAGCCAGCTTCCGGGCTGGCCAGGTAGACCGCTCCGGTGGCGATTTCTTCGGGGGTTCCCATTCGTCCTTGGGGGATAGACGTTAAAATTTTTTCCTTCACATTTTCGGGCAAATCATCCGTCATGGCTGAAGCGATAAATCCGGGGGCAATGCAATTAACTGTTATACCGCGGCTGGCAACTTCCTGGGCAAGGGATTTGGAGAGGCCAATAACGCCAGCTTTGGTTGCTGCATAATTTGACTGACCCGTATTTCCTGTGAGACCCACAACGGAACTGATATTAATGATTCGTCCTGTGCGGCGTTTCATCATGGATTTTAAAGCAGCCCGGCACAGACGAAAGCAGGATGTCAGGTTTACATCCAGAACTTGCGCCCAATCTTCATCTTTCAGGCGTATGGAAAGCCCATCGCGGGTAATGCTGGCATTGTTGACGAGAATATCCACTTTACCCATGAGTTCTTCCGCTTTTGGAAACAGGCTTTCTATGGCTTGGGGATTCGCCAGGTTACAAGGGATAACATAAACCTGATTTTTTGAACCTGTCGCTTTTAATTCCGCAGCCAGGGATTGAAGCGCCTCTTCGCGTGTACCAGAAATGGCAAGGGTTGCGCCTTGAGCATGGAAAGCACGGGCGATTGCGCTGCCAATTCCCCCTGAAGCGCCTGTAATGAGCGCCATCTGATCCGTTAGGTGAAACATTTTTTATTCCTTATTTTGAGAGGCGTTAGAGGGTCTGAAGAAACGTATCCATATCTTTTGGCGTATTAATAGCGCTGGCATTGAGGCCGGGGTCGATGCGTTTAATGAGACCGGTTAAAACTTTTCCAGCGCCAATCTCAATAATATTTGTGCTACCCAGGCTCCCTAAATTCAACCCGATTTCCCGCCACCGGACGCGCTTGGTGATTTGCTCAATGAGCAAGGACTGAATGAGCGTATTCTCTTTTGCTGGCATCGCGGTGACATTGGACATGATGGGCTTTTGCGCCTCTCTCATGGGCGTGTCTTTTAAGGCCGTTGCCATTACTTTAGCGGCAGGTTCCATAAGGGAGCAGTGGAAAGGGGCGCTGACCGCCAGGGGCATCGCACGTTTGGCCCCCCGTTCAAGCGCAAGCGAAATGGCCCGGTCAATGGCGCCCTTGTGGCCGCTTAAGACGATTTGGCCGGGTGAATTATCGTTAGCGATGACGCAAACTTCGCCCAAAGCGGCATCATTGGCTAAGACTTCAACCTCATGCGCATTAAGCCCTAAAATAGCTGCCATAGCGCCAACGCCCACAGGAACCGCTTCTTGCATGGCTTGACCCCGTAAACGAAGCAAACGGGCTGTATCGACGAGGGAAAAAAACCCTGTGGCGCATAATGCCGTGTATTCGCCTAATGAATGTCCAGCCAGATAAGCGCATAAAGAAGGGAGGGACTTTCCTGTTTCAGCTTCCAGGCTGCGTACAATCGCCATACTCACAGCCATCAGGGCGGGTTGGGCATTTTCCGTTAATGTCAGCTTGTCTTGGGGGCCTTCCAGAATGAGAAGGCTCAGTTTTTGTTGCAAAGCTTCATCAACCTCTTCAAAAACTTGCCGGGCGGCAGGGAAAGTTTCAATAAACCCTCGTCCCATGCCAACGCATTGAGAGCCTTGTCCAGGAAAGGTAAATGAAATCGACATCAGAGATCCTTCCAAATTTTATATTTTACAATAATTGATTGTATTCTTTATACCAGGCCACTAAAAGAGGGATTCCCGTATGGATACGGGTGGATGGCGCATAACCAAAGTCCCGGGCAGCGGCGGAGATATCGGCTGATGTTACGGGAACGTCTCCATCCTGCAGGGGCAAGAAATTTTTGATTGCCGTGATATTTAATGACTTTTCCAGAATTTCAATAAAGTCCATGAGGGATTCACTATGATGGTTCCCTAAATTATAGACAGGATGCAAGTGATCTCTCGCCACCTTGGGGATGTGGGCTAACGCCCCTAAAATACCATCCACAATATCATTGATATAAGTATAGTCCCGTGCCATTTTTCCATGGTTATAAACATCAATCGGTTCACCTCCCACCATGGCCTTTATAAATTTGAAGGCGGACATATCTGGCCGTCCCCAAGGTCCATAAACCGTAAAGAACCGTAAACCTGTTACGGGAAGGCTATATAAAGAGTGGTAGGACTGCGCCATAAGCTCATTGCTTCGTTTCGTTGCTGCGTATAAGGACATCGGTGAGTCTGTGCGGTGTGTTTCGGAAAAAGGCATTTCCTTATTCGTTCCATACACGGAAGATGTGCTTGCGTAGACCAGATGCTGAAAGCCTGGTTGATACCGGCACAACTCCAGAATCACCATAAAACCCATGATATTGCTTGTAATGTAGGGATAGGGGTCAAGCAGGGAATAACGAACGCCCGCCTGGGCTGCCAAATGAATGACATGATGAATGGGAGCATGGGCATCCCAGACGTTTTTCATGTCTTCCCGGCTGCTTATATCAACATTATGGAAGTGAAAGTCAGGATAAGCCTGAAGGCGCTTAAGGCGGTCTTCCTTCAGCTTAACGCTGTAATAGGGGTTCATATTATCAACGCCGACAACGGTTTTCCCTTGTTTTAAAAGAGAAAGCGCCGTGTGGAAACCAATAAACCCGGCGGCCCCCGTTACCATAACAGGTAATATCATGGTCTAGCCGGCTTTAATTCGCAGCATAGGACAAAGTAACGACAATTTTTCACCATAGCCCTAAGGGGGATCCAGACCCGACTGAACGTTCCGCCATACTATATGCTCCTTCTTGCACCCGATAATGGGAAAACTATAAGGTATTGAGATAGTGAACTCAAGGGGTTTGGCGGAATTGTTTTTCTTCCATAGACCATCCTTCTTCATACTGTAAAAATACTTCCCGGCATTCTTGATGTATTTTAATAAAACCTGATTACCAACAATGTTCAGCTTGCTTTTGGGGCTTATTAAAACTAGGAGAATTCTTGATGTTTTACGACACATACCCCTAAATTTGACCAGGATTTTGTAAAAATAAACCGTCTAAAGCCAGTTGCTACGACAAAAATTAACCTCCATAACATATACTTAAACCCAAGGAATCACTGGCTAAATCAATGAATTTCCTAGTCCTGAAAAGCAAGCTGAACATTGTTGGTAATCAGGTAATAAAATGATCTGCGCCGGGTTTCGCTTCTCATCGCGCCTGCCAGATAGCTAACACTGCCGTTCAAGGCTATATTCGATTAAGCCTGCCAACAAGTTTTTGATGGGATGCTCAGGGAGCGTCTCAAGAGCCTGACGCGCTTTTTCCCCATAGACGACGGCCAGGTCATAAGCTTTACGCAAGCCATTGCGCTTGTGAAGGATCTCGATGGCTGTGGCTAAATCTTCCGGTGTTTGGCGTTGATCAATAAGGGTCCTTTTAAAAAATTGTTTTTCATCGTTTTGGCAGTGAGGGTAGGCCAGGATAACGGGAAGCGTGAGCTTCCCTTCTTTAAAATCATCACCGGCTTCTTTGCCCAGGCATCCGGCATTCGCGCAATAGTCAAGAATATCATCAATAATCTGGAAAGCCATGCCCAGGTTTTGCCCGTAAGCGCTTAAAGCGGAAGCATGCACGGTAGCGTTCGCCATGAGGGCGCTGACCTCACAGGCTGCGGCAAACAACGTTGCCGTTTTTGCCTCAATAATACGTAAGGAGTCTTCAACTGTGATATCCAGGTTATGGCAAAGAGAAAGCTGGAGGACTTCTCCTTCAGAAATGCAAGCGGCTGCATCGGCCAGGATCTTTAAAACTTCAGCATGATTAGCTTTGATCATGAGTTGAAAAGACCGGGCGAACAAGAAATCGCCAACGAGAACGCTCGCCTCGTTTCCCCAGAGGTCATTGGCCGTAGGGAGGTTCCGGCGTAACTTGGACTCATCAATGACATCATCGTGAAGAAGCGTAGCGGTGTGGATAAATTCAACCGCTGCCGCTAACCCGAGCGCCTCCTCTCCTTCTTCTTTAAAAAGGCGGAAGCTGGCGACGGTGAGCAAAGGCCGCAAGCGCTTGCCGCCCGCATGGATCAGATGGCGCCCTATGGTTGGAATCAGGGAAATGGAGCTATCAAGATGGCGGTCAATGATCTGGTCAACCTTTCTCATATCCTCATGAAGAAGGATTTTCAGGGTTAAGAGGGGGTCATGATCACTTTTTTTGAGAGCGGCTAGGGGCATTGAGCTAAAAAATCCATCCATTTGTTAATCTCTCCTTCAATCTAGCTTGTAAAAGAGCTAGGATATAGAAAAAAATGATGTAACCTTCTCGCTTATTGAGAGTATGTGAAAAAATCCGCAAAAGGAGCTTATAAAAAGAGTGCAACAGGCTATAACACAAGATTATTTATTAGGAGGGCGGATTCAGATTCGCCAGCCAGCGGAAGGGTACCGTGTTGCGATTGATCCCATTTTTTTAGCAGCCTCCATTCAACCAGACCCTGGGGCGACAATCCTGGATATTGGAGCAGGGGTTGGGGCTGCGTCCCTATGTTTAGCGGCCCGTATTCCGGATTGCCGCATAACGGGACTTGAGCCGCAGCGGGATGCCGTTCGATTGGCCTTTGATAACATCATCTTGAATGCCATGCGGGACCGTGTTGAAATTTTAGCGGGAGATCTTTTGCGCCCGCCCCCCCGCCTTGCAGCAGGGACTTTTGCGCATGTTATGGCAAATCCTCCTTATCTGGGGAATGCGGATCATACGCCTTCCTCAACAGTTCAAAAAGCCCAATCTCACGGGGAAGGGGAGGCGGCCCTTGAACATTGGGTCCGTTTCGCCTTATTGATGGTGCGGCCCAAGGGGACGGTAACATTTATCCATCGGGCGGACCGGATCGATATGCTTTTGAGCTATTTTGCAGGGAAAATGGGGAATATCGTCATTTACCCGCTTTGGCCAGGACAAGATAAGCCGGCCAAGCGCGTGCTGGTTCAGGGGTGTAAAAATGCGAATGGCTCTGCCCGTCTTTTATCCGGCATGATCTTGCATGGCAGCGATGGCCGGTTTACCCCTCAGGCGGAGGCGGTTTTGCGTGATGGCGTCGGGTTAATTTTTTAAAGACGGGCTTACATGTTTCGTAAATTCTCGCACTGGTTTGATTCTCCCCCTGCGGGCAAAGCTTCTCATCATGCAGGGGGGCGACCTTGCGGGTCTCCGGGGTGCCTTGATGAAGGAATGTACCGGGCGCCAAAGTCGCGGCATCACTTGGAATTGGGGGTGGATGACTGGCATTGGTTTTGCCTGATTCACGTGCGCGACTATAATGCCCAATGGAATTATTACAGCAATATGTCAGAGACGCAGATTGAACAGGAACGCCGTGCAGATATGACATGGCAACGTCCCTCATGGCCCCTTGGGGCTTTTTCGGGCATGCAAGCCGGGAAAAAAAGAGGGCAGCAGGCCCATTCCGGACAATCATTTCAAGATCCCTTTGACCTTTTTAAGGATGCCCCTTCATCCCCCCATGCTTTTCCCCAGCCAGGTTTTTCTCCCCGGTCCCCGGAAGGGAAAGCGCTCACCATTTTTGGGTTATCCTACCCTTATTCGCAGAGTGAGCTGCGGCAACGGTACCGGACCCTTGTCAAAAAGAACCATCCGGATACCAATGGGGGTAGCCGAGAAGCGGAAGAAGCCATTAAGCGCATTAATGAGGCATATGAAGTTCTGAAAGGGATCTGCTAGGGCGCCTCATCAATTGTCATCTTTTGGTCTGCAAGTGGCGGTTTTCTGCGCTTCCGTTTCTAAAAATACGTCTTTGTATTCTGCGTTACGGCTCTCGAAACCCGCCATTTTCGCCACAAAATCCTTCAATTGATGACATGCCCTAGGGGACGGGTGGGTTTTCAGTCCGTTTCCAGCCGGCAATGATAGTTGTGCTCATTAACAGTCTTTAAACTTTTACTCTCTAGGCTCCCTCCACTTTTGTAAAAATAGCAGGACAAAGTATGTAATTTATTCAAAATAAACAATAAATTAAAAAGGTTGGATAGAACATAAGCCATTATGGGCAATTTAAAAATTTGACCCATCCTGCGGGCAATCTCTATAACCTCCCTGTGTGGTTCAATTTTGCTCCCGCTTAACTCTGCGGTTGCTATGTCGCTGCGAGTCAGAAAGGATGAGGATCATGGTCCCTGTTATCAAAGATACTATTTTGAAAAAGCTGGGGTCCTTTTACTGGAATGCTTTTCATGACGGCAAATGGCATATCGCCTTGCAAGCGTTGGAATGGCACGGAAAAAATAGGGGGATGTTTGAAGCGCCCTATCTTTCAGAGGCTACACGCATCGCGGGCATAATGGAACAGCGGCGGCAGGACGAGTTGGCAGACGTTCGGGAAAGGCTTGATCCTGAGTTGACGCATCCCCCGCCTTCCGCAGAAGCGTCAGAGAGCGCCCGTTGAAGAATTCGTCTTCACAATAAAGCGTTTATTCAGTTATCCCCCTTGTCGTCCGCGTCAGCTTCCGCCACCCGTTACGAGCCGTGAGGGCGGGTGGCGGGGATCTGATCAGACCCTGCAACCACGGCATCGCGCCCCGGCATCGCCAGGCGTAGAGGGGAAGCAGGAGCCTGGGAAGATGTCTGTTCGTTGCATTAACTTGTAAATCAAGGAATTTTCCGGAATGGGAAATTTCATCCCCGCTTCCCGCCGACGACCGCCGAGGGGAGGCGGGGCTGCTGACGCGGACAACAAGGGGGATAAGAGATAAGGGGGGAGGGACAGGATTAACTTGCCTCTTGCCGTTCGGCCTCGCGCGTGAGGCCGGGCAGATTGAAAAGCTGGTCGCGAAGGGTAAATATATTCATATCCTTAAAAACGGTCTTGCCCGCATTTCAGCTTGTCAGGTTCCCTAACCTCATGGCATAAAGGGAAAACAATTGGCTTAACCCTGGGGCCGCAAATACTGGAAAACATCCTAAAAATTACATAATAATAGTGGAGTTTTACAATCGTGTTGATACAAAAAGAAAAAAAAATCATCTTTGCCTTAACCTCAAGCCTTTTCCTTCTGGCAGGGTGTCATGGCGATGTATCTCCCAAAGAAGGCCAAACCGTTCCTGTGGGGCGGGAGGAAGTCCGCAAAAGAGATTTCGGCCACTTGTTTGGGGATGAGTTCTTGAGTTTTGGCGGCCCGAAGAAGCCCGGGTCATCTGACATGGCCTCATCGGCTACCGTGAACCCATTCATTTGGCGGGCTTCTCTGGATACTCTCTCCTTTATGCCTCTCTCTTCCGCAGATGCGTTAGGCGGCGTGATTGTAACAGATTGGTATACGGCCCCGCGGACGCCCGAGGAGAGGATTAAGGTTACAATCTATGTCACAAATCCGCAATTGCGGACGGATGCCATAAAGGCTACCATTTACAAGCAGGTCAATAAGGGAGGAACCTGGGTGAGCGCTCCTTCCGATGCGGCGGCTGCTACGCAAATGGAAAATATTATTCTGTCCCGGGCGCGTCAATTACGGGTAAAACATTTGGAAGCCAATAAATAACTTGGAGAAACGGGAGATGAAAAGACCGCCTGATGTGGGGAGTCAAAAAAACGGCTGTTCATTAGAACTCTATTCCTCACGCTCCGGGCGAACGGCAAGGGGTGAGTTACTTCAGGCCGTGGGCTGCGGAACAGACGCGGCCGGGATGCTGATGAGTGTCCCGTCATGACAGCTTATCCTTTTAAAGAATGTGAGCATAAATGGCAAAAAGCCTGGTCAGAAGCGAAAGCTTTTGAAGTCCGGGATGAGGCAAAAAAACCAAAATCCTACATTCTGGAAATGTTCCCTTATCCTTCGGGGCGCTTGCACATGGGACATGTGCGTAACTATTCCATCGGGGATGCGATTGCCCGCTACAAACGGGTGCTGGGTTATACGGTTCTTCATCCGATGGGGTGGGATGCGTTTGGCTTGCCCGCTGAAAATGCGGCAGGGGAGCATCAGGTTGACCCTGCAGACTGGACGGTTGAAAATATCAAGGCGATGAAGCGGCAATTTCAAGCTTTGGGATTCGCTTTTGATTGGACGCGGGAAGTGGCCACTTGCCAGCCGGATTATTATCGCCATGAGCAAAAGATGTTTTTGGATTTTTGGAGCAAGGGCCTTGCTTACCGCAAAGAAATTTGGGTGAATTGGGATCCGGTGGAAGGATCGGTTCTGGCGAACGAACAAGTTATCAGCGGGCGGGGTTGGCGTTCAGGGGCAATCGTTGAAAGGCGTAAATTAACTCAATGGTCTTTGCAAATTACCCGTTATGCTCAAGAGTTATTAGATGATCTTGCGAAACTGGAAGCAGGGTGGCCGGAAAAAGTTATCCGCATGCAAGAAAATTGGATCGGTCGCTCTGAAGGGGCTTTGATTCGCTTTGCGTTGGCGGATAGAGAAAATGAAGTAATTGATGTCTTCACAACCCGTCCTGAAACAGTGTTTGGCGCGGCTTTCTGTGCGGTTTCTCCAACGCATCCCCTGACGGAAGCCCTGCTACAAACAAATTCAGACCTGGCGGAATTTGTGGCGATGTGCCAGCGCACCCCGACCACGGAAGAAGCCTTAAGCACAGAGGAAAAGCAAGGTTTTGATACGGGCTTGCGGGTTCATCACCCCTTTATTCTTGGGCATGCCTTGCCTGTTTATGTTGCGAATTTTGTGATGATGGATTATGGAACAGGCGCTATTTTCGGGTGTCCCGCCCATGACGACCGTGATTTTGAATTTGCTGAAAAGGTCGGCTTACCCATGACGGTTGTCGTCCAACCCGAAGGTGAGGAGAACCTTCATCTTCCCTTAACGGCAGCTTATACAGGCCAGGGAACTTTAATAAACTCAGGCTTTCTGGATGGGTTATCTGTTGAAAAAGCCAGGGCCAGGGCTATTGAAGAAATTGAACGCCGGCGGATCGGAGAGTGCCGGATTACGTACCGCTTGAGAGACTGGTGCATTTCCCGTCAACGGTATTGGGGTTGCCCCATCCCCATTATCTATTGTGAGGCATGCGGGACCGTTCCCGTTCCGGCCCAAGACTTGCCGGTCATATTGCCAAAAGATGTTATTTTTGGACAAGGGGGGAACCCTCTGGCCAATCATCCGACCTGGAAGCATGTCAATTGCCCTCAATGCGGCAAGCCGGCTACTCGTGAAACAGATACGTTTGATACGTTCGTTGAATCTTCCTGGTATTTTTTGCGCTATTGCAACCCTTACGCCACGGCTGCCGTCGATAAAATTTCATGTCAGAAATGGATGCCGGTTGACTGGTACATCGGGGGGGTCGAGCATGCGGTGCTCCACTTGCTTTATGCCCGCTTTTTCACCAAGGCATTACGGGATTGTGGATATGTAGACCTTGATGAACCGTTCGGAAACCTGTTAACGCAAGGTATGGTCTGTCATCAAACTTTTCAAGACCAGGATGGTCATTGGCTTTACCCTCAAGAGGTAGAGAAAAATACGAAAGGTCAATACGTAACCATTAAGGGCGGCTTGCCTGTGACCGCAGGGCGGTCTGAAAAAATGAGCAAGTCCAGGAAAAACCTGGTGGATCCTCAATCTATTATTGACGTCTATGGCGCGGATGCTGCGCGTCTCTTCGTTTTATCAGATACGCCGCCTGAGCGGGACTTTGACTGGAATGATGAAGGGCTGGAAGGGGCCTGGCGATATATTAACCGCGTTTGGCGTTTGGTCCTTTCAGCTATTGATCTGGCAGACCGTCCGGGTGAAGCGGAACCAACGCTTGCTTTGAGAAAGCTCATCCATCAATCCATTCAAAAATTCCAGCAAGCTTATGAACGCAACGCTTTTAATAAGGCCATCGCCTTCTTGCGGGAGCTTACCCATGCTCTTGAAAAAGCCCTTGAAACAGCCACGGTTAGCCGGGCTGCCCTAATGGAAGGGGTGGAAGTTCTTGCGCAAGGATTGGGCCCCATCGTTCCTCATGTGACGAGTGAACTCTGGGAGCGTCTTGGCCATGCTGAAAGTTTGGTGGATGCTCCTTGGCCAATCCCCGATCCTAAGCTGGCTATGATTGAAGAAGTCACCATCGCGGTTCAGGTAAATGGTAAAATGCGGGGGTCGTTTCCGGCTTCCGTCGATGCTGAAGCCTCTCTTTTAGAACAGGAAGCGCTGATGCTGCCCGCTGTTGTGCGGGATATGGCGGGACGTCTTCCGCGCCGGATGGTTATCATTCCAAACCGGATCGTCAATATCGTGGTATAATGATGGGGGCGTTCTCTGATGCAAGAATTCTATCCTATAAGAAAGAGGCCGGCATGCTTTTGAAGAAATTAATCGCTGTGTCTTTTCTAAGCTTTCCTCTTGCCGGGTGCGGGTTTCAACCCCTTATGACAGGGCAACATGAAACGCCGCAAAAATTTACTTTGAAAATCAGCGGATCTGGCTACTCTGCTTATAAATTTCGCCGGGAATTGGAAAAACAGCTCGCCCTTACGCCTCAGGTGAATGATAAAGCCTACGTCTTAACGATTTCCGTCAGTGAGGGGTATGTTCCCATTGCCTATGGAACGGATGCAACCATATCGCGCAGTCAAATTCAGGCAAGAGCGACCTATACCCTTTATGATTGCAGCCAGATGATCGCTAAAGGTGCCGTCACTTCTTACAGCAGCTATACCCTGAACTCGACGCAAGAATTTAGCACACGAAGCGCCCAGGCTGCAGCCAGTGAACGCACGCTCATTAACCTGGCTGAAGAACTTTCCCGCGAGATTATGCTAAAAATTCGAATCGCCCCTGAAAAAGAAGAAAAAACAAGGGCAATGCCAGAAATTGGAAAAGATAATGATTGGTAAGAATATAAAAGGTACAAATTTTTCAAAGTCTTCTGGAAGGAAGATGATTTTGGCCAATGAGCGCCAAGCTTGGTCGAAATAATTGGTACAGGTAGACATTTTGTGATATATTCAGGGAGAGGAAGAGAGGGCTGAATAAAGGGGCGCCTGAAGAGAGGATAAAGAAATTTTTGGCCGCAGGTCTGTGGAACCTTTCAAAACTCTCCGTACTTTAATTTTATTCTCAATTTTTCTCCAGGGAGGCGCTATTCGTGGCTAACAAAAATATAGTACTTGAACGGGGCGCGAGGCTCAAGAGCCTGAGAAAAAAAACGGGGCTGACGAGGCTTGCTTTTTCTGAACAAACAGGAATCAGTCCCCATACCCTTAAAGCGCTGGAGCATGGTGAGCGGGAACTGAGCGCTCAAAAGGCGCTTCTATTTTCTAATCTCTTCTCTAATTTATTCTCGGTATGCTTGGGAGAAGACGTTCATGAAGCGAGCTTTGATTATTTATATTACGGCAAGAAAAATGAAGCCCCGGAAGAGACGAAATTGACAAGTGACCGGGGCGCTGACGGGCGTCTTCAAAAGGACATTCATTTCTTCACGACCCATGCAGCTTATATGGGCTTAAAAATTACAGACGACCTCATGTCTCCTTTTTATAAGGCAGGGGATTTCGTTGGGGGTAAAAAGATCAATAACAAAAACCGGTTTTTCCTCTATCAAGGCCAAATTTGTATCATCGAAGCCTTAAATGGTGACAAATTTTTAAGAAGGGTTATTAAGTCTGACAACCAAAAGATAACCTCTTGCATATTAAACACCGGCATGAGCCATGCAGTCCCGATTGTTGAAGAAGTTGAAGCTCGCTCCCTTGCCCAAGCCATATGGCATTGGCATGTATCCGAGCTGGTGGGCGCCCCGGCCAGGTAAGGGGGAAAAACAGGCTTTTGATTTTAGACTTCTTTTGAATACCTCTTTGGATTTGAGGAGAGGGTATGCTAGAATTAAGTAAATCAACGCTAGGACGTCCTTTGTAAGTGGCCTTTGTAAGCTATCGTCTTTTGCTCTCTGCCGTTGTCAAGAACGTGTTCGTTCACGTTTCTTGCGAACCCTGAATCAAAATTCCTGATTTTCCAGGAATTCTAATGAAAGAAGGTATGATGAAATCATTATTGAAAAAGACCCTGTTGATAGCTTTGGTCTCAACGCTTTATGTAACCATGCAAGCAGCAATGGCAACAACAGGGCAAACTTCCCAGGTTCAGCAAGAAAATCGGATTAAGGAGTTGCAAGACTACTTGAATGGTATCCGCACCCTTCGCGCCAATTTTTCTCAAAATAACCAGGATGGGACCGCTTCTTCCGGCAAGATATATATGAAGCGGTTCGGTAACGCAAGTTTTGGTAAGTTACGGTTAGATTATACGCCGCCAACTCAAATAAAAATTATCGCCAATGGAGAAGTTTTACGGTACGAAGATGGCGAAAAAAAGGATATCAGCGAATATTCCATAGATCGTACCCCGGTAAGTTTTTTGCTTCGCCACAAAATTGATTTTTCTGATGGTTTAGAAGTCAAAAATATGAAAACGGAAGGAGAAAAAATATATCTGACGATCATACGTCCCGGCGATGATGATGTAACGCTCACGCTGATTTTTGACACCTCCCCGATGTTGCGGTTGCAAGGATGGTCAGTTGTGGATGCGCAAGCGAGCAAAACACATGTGGATCTCGCGCAAGTTGAAATTGGCATACCGTTAGAAGAGAATCTTTTTACGTTTTAGGGAACGTCCGGAGTGTACATAAGAGTACGTGAGGATCACGAACGAATTTTTGACGACGCCATGGACCAAAAGGCGACGGTTTCGCAAGAAGTCTATTCTTGCAAGTCTGTGGTCCGAAGAAGTTTTGCCAAAGCATCCAGAGATGCATTAACAAATGCAACTTCTGGACCCCCGCTAAATGCTTTCGTAATTTCAATGTATTCATTAATGACGACAGGTACGGGTACAGCCGTATCGCGGCTCAGTTCAAACACAGCTGCCCGTAAAATGGCCCGGATAACTGACTCCATGCGTTCCAGGCGCCAGTCTTCAGAAAGCGTCGATGTAATCATTGAATCCAGATCAGCAAGCCGTTCCATGACACCCGTCACAATGTCCTGGAACAAGGTTTTGTCGGGCGTAATAAACCGCGTCCCATCCACTATTTCATTGAGCCGGTGGTTCAAAAATTCCTGAACGACTTTTTGGGGCGTGGTTGGTTCTTGTTCCAATTGATAAAGGGCTTGAACAGCAGCGAGGCGGGCTGCTGGACGGCCTTTTACGATCATATTTTTTTTTGGATTCACTTTCCTGTTCCTTCAAGGCGTTGAGTTTAGTATTATACTGTTTGACGGTATTTGACAATCGCAAGCATCGGTCTATTAAAATTTCAAATGGTGATGAACCGCACGAGACGGATGCCTGCAAAAAAGAGGAGGATGCTGACCATCCCGCTTGAAAGGGCATAAATAAGAGCATGGAGGGGGAGGTCTTGATCAACCAGCAGGCCAAACTCAAGGGCAAAGGCTGAAAATGTTGTAAATCCTCCCAAAAAGCCTGTTGTTAAACAGGATGAAAGTTTTAGGGGAATGAAGAAAGTCGTCAATGGGGATTTTTATAGTATCCCCCCTTTTTCAGAGGAGAAATTTGTCTTAAAGTGTTGCCCAAAGTTAAGGACTTGAGTCCTTTTGAATCCCATGAACGTGTTTAAAATCACGCCGTCAGCGGCGCGCCTTTTTCCTTCCCTTGACAAGTATGAAAAAATTCCCACATAACAGATCAGGAGGGTTCTTCAAGAACCCTCCTGCAGATACGTGGAAAAGGGAGCTTGTCATGTTCCATCGAGGATATGTCATCACAAGGATAGCGTCGCAACACAGCTGAAAAGCTTGTGTGCCTTAATATTCTTTTATTACGGTATACCCACTAAAACTGAATAACGATGTCTTTTGCCTGAATTCAATAAAATAAAGGGCAAAGAACGAGATGAGGAATTGTATTATGATTTATGTCCAGAATCTTGTGAAACGCTTGGGTGGCAAAGCTGTCCTCGATCATGTCTCGTACCATTTTCCTCAAGGGGAGCATATTGCCCTCGTGGGTGATAACGGAGCGGGGAAGTCAACATTTTTGAATATCTTGTGTGGATTGGATGAAGCGGACGAAGGAACCATGATCAAGCCGAAGGGGTTGGTATTGGGGTATTTGCCCCAGGAGCCGAATCCCCATCCAGCGTCAACCGTCCTGGAAGAATGTCTGGAGGGGGCTGTGCGGGTCAAAGCTATTGGCAGGGTTCGCGATCGCTATCTGGCGGAAATGGGGGAATCCTACAGCGATGAGCTTTATGAAGCTTATGACAAAGCTGAAGCGGAGTTTCAGGCGCTGCGCGGGTATGAAGTTGAATCAGATGCCAAAAAATATCTGGTCGGTCTTGGCTTTTCCTCACAGCAATTTGGTCAACCCCCCCAAGAGTTGTCGGGCGGGTGGCGCATGCGGTTGGAATTGGCCAAAATTCTGGTGAACAATCCCAATTTTTTGATTCTTGATGAGCCAACCAACCACCTGGACTTGCCCAGTCTGGTGTGGCTGGAAACCTATTTGCAAAGTTTTGAGGGAACCGTATTATTCGTTTCTCACGACCGGGCATTGCTCAATCGTTTGGCGACGATTACGCTGCATTTGGCTTATGGTTCCTTGACAGCCTATACGGGAAATTATGACCAATTTATAGTCCAGCGTGACCTGGCAAGCGCCCAAACGGAAGCGCAATTGAAAGGCATCCAGCAAAAGCAGGCGGAGCTTCAGCGGTTTGTAGACCGCTTTGGCGCCAAGGCTTCTAAAGCGGCTCAAGCTTCAAGCCGTCAAAAGATGATTGACCGTTTGAAAGAAGAAGAAAATGCTTTGAAGGTTCCCCAAGCCCAACGGGTGATTTCAGCAAACCTGAAGATCGCGGCGCCCAGTGGAAAGGAAGTTTTAAAGCTTGTTAAGGGAGCGGTTGGTTACGCCACTCCCATTGCGCGTAACTTAAGCTTGTCGATTCAAAGAGGCCAGCGTGTGGCCATTATTGGCGCGAACGGGGTTGGCAAATCAACCCTGGTGAAAACCCTGGCGAACAATCTCCCTCTCATTCAAGGGGAGCTGGCGTTCGGTCATAATGTGATGCTGGGGTACCATGCCCAAAATCACCTGGAGAGCCTTAAGCCGGATGCGACGGCTTTGGAAAATGTCACAGGGGCGAACCTGGAATTGACTGAACAGATGGTGCGCAGCCTTCTGGGGCAGTTTTTGCTGCAAAAGGATGACGTCTTCAAAAAGGTTGGCATCCTTTCCGGAGGAGAGAAGAACCGTGTTAGTTTGTGTTGTTTACTTGCCCGCCAAGCGAACTTTCTGATTCTCGATGAGCCTACGAACCATTTAGATATGGCAAGCGCAGATATTTTAGCAAAGACTTTGTCTGAGTTTAAAGGCGCAATTCTATTTGTGAGCCATGACCGGTCTTTTATTGACACAGTAGCCACACATATTTTTGTGGTGGCAAATGCGACTCAAAGCGCCCTGTTTGAAGGAAAGTTGAAAGATTATGAAGAAGTGGCGGAGCGCAGCGGTTTCCCGAATATCCTCAAGGGGTCTCTTCCAGGAAAAACAGCATCGGGACCCTGCTGAAAAAAAGAGTCAAAAAAGCTGGGATGTCTCAGCTCTCCCTCTTTAAACGGGGATTCCGATTCTTGTGAAAATGCGCTGTCCTCGATCAAACGCCACATCCTTTATGGGTTTACGTAAATTGATGGGCGTTAAGTCTTTGGGCAACCAGATCTATTGACAAATGTTGCCTTCTTATAAATATTAAGAAGTAACTTAACTTCTATAAGGAACCATTTCATGATCAAAGAAACATCCATTTTATCCATGCTTGCCGCAGCCACTCTTAGCCCTGTTCATGCAGCGGCAACACCAACCAGGACGGACTCGGGTCTTCAGTATATCGATGTGAAGCCGGGGGTTGAAAAAATGCCTGAGCAAGGCCAAACCGTCATCGTCCACTATACCGGTACATTGGCGGATGGAACCAAGTTTGACAGTTCCCGTGACCGGAAGGACCCCTTTAAATTTAAATTAGGCGTAGGCCAGGTTATTAAAGGCTGGGATGAAGGAATTTCGACAATGAAAATCGGCGGCCAACGGCAGCTCATTATCCCTCCTGAGCTGGGATATGGCGAAAATGGCGCTGGCGGCGTAATCCCCCCCAACGCGACTTTGCATTTTGATGTCGAGTTGATTGGAGTTGAGGGATAGAAAATTACCATATACAGGCGCCATTCTGCGTCTATAGATTGCTCCTTACACATCCACCTCTTGGATATGGGGAGCATTTTCCTGGATGAACGTATAGCGGGCTTCCGGGTTTTTCCCCATGAGGCGGCCAACAAAGTGGCGGATATCTTCCTTATCCTTGATGAAGACGCGCAACAACGTACGTTTGTCGCGGTGCATGGTGGTGTCCCGTAACTGAGCGGGGAGCATCTCGCCTAAGCCTTTAAAACGGCCAATATCCACATTTTTGGCGCCCTTGAAGTGAACTTTCAGGAGGTGGTCTTTTTCCGCATCATCCCGGGCATAGACAGACCTGGCTCCTTGCGTCAGGCGGTAGAGCGGGGGTTGAGCGAGATAAATATTCCCGGCGTCAATCAGCGTGCGCATTTCCTGGAAAAAGAATGTTAACAACAGGGACGCGATGTGCGCGCCGTCAACATCCGCATCCGTCATAATAATCACCTTGCTATAGCGGAGTTTGACAGGGTCGCAAAGCTTGCCCATACCGCATCCCAATGCCAGCGCCAAGTCGCGGATTTCCTGGTTGGCATGAAGTTTTTCGATCGTTGCGCTGGCGACGTTTAAAATCTTGCCGCGTAAAGGGAGAACGGCTTGCGTCGCCCGGTCACGGGCTTGCTTGGCGGAGCCGCCAGCTGAATCTCCTTCCACAAGAAAGATTTCGCTGTTTGTTGCTATATTTGATGTACAATCCGCTAATTTTCCAGGTAAGCGGAGCTTCCGGGTGGCGCTTGCCCGGGCCACTTCTTTGGCTTGCCGTCGTTTCAAGCGATCTTCCGCGCGGCCAATGACATGTTCCAGAAGGTGTGTGGCAGCCTGGGGATGCGCTCCCAGCCAGTGGTCGAAATGATCCTTAACGGTGTTTTCAACCAAACGGGTCGCTTCAACGCTCGCCAGCTTTTCCTTTGTCTGGCCTTGAAATTGAGGTTGATGAATGAAGCAGGATAAAATCACGCAAGCTCCCCCGCTGACATCCTCACTGGTCAATTGCCCTGCACGGCGGTTACCAATCCGGTCTCCATAATCTTTGAGGGCGCGGGTTAAAGCCTGACGAAAGCCATTTTCATGGGTGCCGCCTTGCGGCGTGGGGATGGTATTGCAAAACGAGGAAACCCAGCCGGCTCCGTCGTCCGTATCATTGTCCACAGGCCAGGCCACAGCCCATTCAACACGTCCCTGGTTGCCTGAAAAAGTGGCTTCTCCAGCAAAGGGAACTTCTGTGGCGGCTATGCGGTTCCCCAGATGGTCATGTAAATAATCCGCAAGGCCCGCTGGATAATGAAGGCGGGCTATGGGCGGAACTTTGTCATGGCCTTGCAGGAGCGCGGGATCGCAATACCAGTTAATTTCAACTCCTTTAAAGAGGTAAGCTTTCGCGCGCGCCATTTGATAAAGCGCCGCCGGCCGGAAATGAAGGGCATTTCCAAAAATTTCAGGATCCGGGTGGAAGCGGATGGTGGTACCCCGCCTGCTGGTGGCGCCCTCTTGCAAAACCAGAAGGGAGGTGGGCTTACCCTTTGAATAGGTTTGACGCCAAAGGCTACGAGACCGGGCGACCTCAACTTCCAGGTAGTCAGACAAGGCATTCACAACCGAAACGCCAACGCCATGTAACCCGCCTGCTGTCGCATAGACGGCATTATTGAATTTTCCACCGGAATGGAGCGTTGTCAAGATGACTTCAAGGGCGGATAATTCTGGAAATTTGGGATGGGGATCCGTCGGAATGCCTCGGCCATTGTCTTTGATGCAAACCATATCTCCTGCTTCAAGCCGTACCTCAATGCGGTTTGCGTAGCCGGAAACGGCTTCGTCCATGGCGTTATCCAGGACTTCAGCGACTAAATGATGAAGAGCTTTTTCATCTGTTCCTCCAATATACATGCCAGGGCGTTTACGGACGGGTTCCAGTCCTTCAAGAACCTCAATGTCTTTTGCGGAATAGTCCGTAAGGGGAAGGGATGTCGTTTGGCGGAAGAGATCAGACATGGAATGAACCTATTTTAAAGGGCCTTTGCGTTTTATCTCTCTTCTGGCGGGAGGGGTAATCTTAATGAATCCTGTTAGGCCATGAGCGCTTTAACCACCGGGATGCTGCAGCCATAACATAAAGTAGCTTACCTCGTGCTGGTCGCCCTCGCGCGTGAACCGAGCGGATTGAAAATGTGGTAGCGCCCTGCCGACTTCGCAATCCATTTTTTAACTGGATTGCTACGCTCAGGGCGAACGGCAAGAGGTAAGTTAGTTCACGTCGTGGGGTGTTCTCCCCGTCCGGCTACGTGCGAGAACGAACGGAGCAGGGAGATTAACCCGCCTCTCACGCTGCCAATGCTTTTTGAGCCTGGTCAACCAGCGATTTAAAGGCGTCAGGCTGGTTAACAGCCAAATCTGCCATAACCTTCCGGTCAATCATAATGTCTGCTTTCAACAATCCGTTTATGAAGCGGGAATAAGGCAAACCGTTTGCGCGAGCTGCCGCATTGATGCGTTGAATCCACAAAGCCCGGAAATCACGCTTTTTATTACGGCGATCGCGGTAGGCATATTGCCAGGATTTTTCCAGGCGTTGAATCGCAACACGGAAGCATTTGCTGGACCGTCCACGGAATCCTTTGGATAATTTTAAAACTTTTTTATGACGGGCGTGCGTTGTGACGCCCCTTTTTACGCGTGCCATAAGGGGGCCTCCTTACATATGTAAATAATAGCTGAGAACTTTTTTTGCGTCCGCTTCATGCATGATTGTCATGCCGCGTGCATTACGTAACATTTTGTTGCTACGTTTTCTCATACCATGGCGCTTACCCGCCTGGCCCATTTTGACCTTGCCGCTACCGGTAACCCGGAACCGCTTCTTAGCGCTGCTTTTTGTTTTTAACTTGGGCATTTGACTCTCTTTTCAATAATTATAGTGTTAAGTACGTACCACAACAGGTCAGGCATACCCTTAGCCACGCTGTTTTTTACAGGCACACCCTACTTATAGCCGACCCTCGTCCTGGAATTCAAGCTTAATTTCCTTGAAATAGTTCCCCGCCGCTAAGTACGCTTTGCGTACAGCTTCACAAATCCGCTTGCGCCTGACTCAAAAATTTCTTGAATAAAGGTAAAGTTTATTATTTCCAGATCCCTTAAGAGTGGTTTTGTCAATAAGTCGTTTACTTGTTGTGAGGTATACTTCAGAAGAATACGAACAAAGGAGGACAACAAAATGTACAAAGTTATTATGGGATTATGTGTTGCTGTCACTTTAAGCGGGTGCTGCGGGATGTATGCAAATTGCTCCAAGTCAGCCGCAGGGTGCGGCTGCCCTTCCTCTTGCGGTTGTGATGGTGGAAAAAAAATAACGTATTAGCCTCTACCTGTTGTGAATCAAAAACCGGTTTTTGATTCACGGGGAGCAGGGCTATTGAAAAGAGAACCTAAACTTTTTAAAAACTTTAAATGCCCTGAAGCCTCATGGATTCTTCTTATCCATGTACACGTTCAAAATTCCCTAATGTTCATCCATGATGGATTTCTTCCGCGGCAATTTGGATTTTAATAAAAAATTAACGATTAGGGCATAATCCTTAAATTATGAAAATTGTATTGATTTAAGGAAAGGATGTGTCATGGCGCAAGTTTTAATATCATTTTGCATGTTTTGGGTATTAGGAATGACTCAGGCATGGGGTCAAACATGGAATATGTGCGGCCCCCTGATTCGTCAGTATGAGGCCGCTCATGGGATCCCTCCCAAATTATTGACAGCGATTTCATTAGTAGAATCAGGACGTAAAGTAGGCGGCTCCGTTGTTGCGTGGCCATGGACCCTTAATGCGAATGGGAAGGCTTATATTTTTGCAACAAAAAAAGAAGCGGTTACAATGGTTCGCAAGCTTCACCGGATTGGTATCACCAGTATTGATGTTGGCTGTATGCAGGTAAACCTTAAACAGCATCCAGACGCTTTTTCAACCCTTGAGGCAGCATTTGATCCGGCTACGAATATCGCTTATGCGGCAAAATTCTTAAAAGCCAAGAAAATCAATACGGGTACCTGGAGGGGGGCAGTGGCCCATTATCACTCTTCAAAACGCAAATTTCATGGACGCTATATAGCGAAAGTCTTCAAGAAATTGGCAAAGGTACAAAATGATTACATGACTGTTCACGCGCCGTTTGAAGAGGAATACCCTGTGGTTGAAATGACTTATCCAGATGCGGAGATTGAAAAATATACGGGAGAACATGTTGAAAATGTGGCTGCGCCCAGTGGCCGTCGTTTGCCAATGATTGTCCGTTTTGCGCCCTATAAAGGTTTTCATGGAGGAATTTCAGGAGCCTCCCAATTGTTATCCCGGGAAAACAGGGGAGATGGCAGTCCCAAAATTATCCGGGGCAGGCCCAAAGGCAGTGGCAAGATCATTATTAACAGGTTCGGGAGGCTGCCTGACCAAAAGCCCCTTCAAACTCAAGGAACGGATCTGCCTGGCAAGCTTATCTATATTTCTGTTAAGGCAGATGCAGTTATGTTGCCCCCTCAACCCTGACGTACCGCTTCCCCGAATTTTGGGTACGGCAACCGTGTTATCCTTTATTTGTTATTAAAATATTTCCCTGGTTGGTCTCGAGGGGTAAGTAATGAAAGGCGGGTTGCCGTTGGGCAAGCGCCGCAATTTCAGAAGACCTGGCTATGATGAAAAAGCGTTTTTTCCCGCCCCATAACTGTAAAAAGCGCTTTTCATCCAGCATCCATTGCGTACAATCCTCTACTTCGCAGCCAAACTCCAGCTCTCCTTTGGCGTCAATGACGGTGACAATTTGATCTGCATAAACGGGCAAATCCTGATAATAAGCTTTATAACTTCCAACAATGTCATCTGCATTTTTGCGGGACTGAATGATTTGAGCAAGAGGTTTAACGGATGGGCGCTGAAGTTCAGGCATAAGGCGGATCACAAAAATGACCAGGACCAAAGCGCAAAGAGGGATTATCGCCAGGGCGCTTCGCAAATGCCTTTGATACAAGAAGAAAACCGCAAGGGCTATGAGAAACAGGAAGGCGCCTGTGAGGACGGTAAAATCTACCCAAAGGTAGGGCTTGTGGTCAATGAGCCAGGGCATCATCCAGAGCGTAACCCATCCTCCTGTACTCAAGATTCCTGATATTCCGGCAAATACGACAATGCCCCGGCGGGCAGAATCGGTATGTTCTGGCTGGTGGATTTTGACCCAATAGGCTCCGAGGATGACAGCCAAAGGCGGAAAACAGGGTAAGATGTAAGGGATAAGTTTGGAATTGGAAAGAGAAAAAAAACAGAATGTCCAGCCAGCCCAAATAAGGAGGAATAAGGTAACCCCCCGTTGTTCTTTTGCCAGATGCGACTTTAGCCCATCTTGTATAGCGCTCCACAAAAGACTTATCCAGGGGAAAAGACCAAGGAACAAGACAGGCGCAAAAAATAAAAGAGGCTGCGTTCGCATATGAATAGAGGTTGTGTAGCGCAAGACGTGTTCCACAATAAAGTACTTATAAGCGAACTCAGGGTTTTTAAGGCTGGCAAGAATATGCCATGGCGCTGCAATAGCAAGGAATAAAAGGATTCCCGACGGCATATAAGCCGGCCATAAATCCTTCCATCGGCGCGTACCAAGGGCCCAAATCAAGATGGCTGGTCCGGGAATGGCCAGGGCCATGACTCCTTTGGTCAGAACGCCCAGGGCGGAACAGCTATAAAAAGCCCAGGCCCATAGGCGGCGCTGGTATCCCGGTGGGGTGTGAATGGCTAACAGGAAAGAGAACAAGCTTAAACTGACAAGCGTCGTTACAGCCATGTCGAGGATAATCAAACGGCTTAACGCATAATATAGGGGGCTTGTCGCTAAAATTAGGCACGCTGCTATTCCTGCCGGATGTCCATAAAATCGACGGCCAAACAGGTATACGCCAAGGCATCCTAAACTGCCAAAAAAAACGCACCACAACCGCATAGCCCATTCGTGAATGCCCAATACGTTTATGGCACCTGCTTGAAGCCAGTAAAATAAAGGTGGTTTTTCAAAATATTTAACGCCATTAAGGCGGGGGGTAACGTAGTCTCCAGAGGCTGCCATTTCCCGGGGGATTTCCACATACCTTCCTTCATCTGGAGAGGCAAAAGGACGGTTGCCTAAAAATAAGGCGAACCATAGCGCCAGCAAGGGGATAATCCACAACCAGGAGGGTAAAGATGAGTGATTGAAAGACTTCATGCCTTACTCATAAGCATACACGATTTCGGGATGCAAGAAGTTTTCAAGGGGTCCAGGGAAATTTTTTCAGGCTTCTAAAGGTGCAAGGGGAGGAGGAACCGCCTTATTTTCTACTTTGCAACCAGCTTTTCAACTTGTTTCTGGTAGAGGTTAGGGTCAAAATGCTTATGGGAAGGGATGAACATAGGCAAGAGAGATGCGATTCTTGAAAATTAGTGTGGTTGGGGGGCTTCTTATGGGGGGGTCGGCGTTGGCTTCTGTCCCGCAACCATGGCAAATGGGGTTTCAGCCTGCTGCATCGCCAATGATGGAGGGGGTAACCCACATGCATAACTTGCTGCTGGCGGTTATTACGGTCATTGCCCTTTTGGTTGGCGCCCTTATGAGCTATGTGATGGTGCGGTTTCGGGCATCCCGTAATCCGGTTCCAAGCACAACGGCGCATCACACCCTCCTGGAAGTTGTATGGACGATGATTCCCGTCCTGATTTTGGTGATGATTGCCATTCCTTCTCTAAAGCTTCTTTTTTCTCTGGATAAAGCCCAAAACGCTACAATGACCGTAAAAGCCATTGGCCATCAGTGGTATTGGTCCTATGAATATCCGGAAAAACAAATTACTTATGATAGTTATATGATTGAAGATAAGGATTTAAAAGTAGGGCAGGTCCGGTTGTTATCTGTTGATAACCCTATTATTGTGCCGGTGGACACCACTGTTCGTATTTTGGTAACGTCCCAAGATGTTTTACACAGCTTTGCCGTGCCATCACTTGGCATTAAAAAAGACGCGGTACCGGGCAGACTTAATGAAACCTGGCTGCGCATTGGCAAAGTAGGTGATTATTATGGCCAATGTTCTGAGTTGTGCGGTATAAAACATGGATTTATGCCCATCCATGTGAAAGCCGTTTCAAAGAAGGGTTATGAGATTTGGGTTCAATCTAGGGCGACTCCATTAAAAGAGGCTCAACCGAAAGAAGGTAAGCTTTCACCCGCACCCGCCTCAGGGCAGGAGAAGGATAAGAATAAATGAGCAAGAAAATAAAACATGCTCCTCAAGGCCATGCCCACCATCCCACCGGCTGGCGTCGTTGGGTGTTGTCTACCAACCATAAGGACATTGGGACGCTTTACCTCATTTTTGCGATGCTCGGTGGATTATTGGGCGGCATCCTCTCCATGATTATCCGTCTGCAGCTTATGCACCCGGGCGGCATGGTGTTAGGGGGTGACCATCAGTTGTATAACGTAATCATTACAGCCCACGGTTTGTTGATGATTTTCTTTATGGTGATGCCGGCGCTGATTGGGGGGTTTGGCAACTGGTTTGTTCCCTTGATGATCGGGGCGCCTGATATGGCCTTTCCCCGGATGAATAACATCAGTTTCTGGTTGCTGCCGCCGTCTTTGATTTTACTGGTTTTGGCAGGAACGGTCGGGTCAGGAGCAGGGACGGGGTGGACATTTTACCCCCCTTTAAGCTCTGTGATTGGTCACAACGGCCCAGCCGTTGACTTTCTTTTGTTGAGCCTTCATTTGGCTGGGGCCTCTTCTATTTTGGGCGCCATTAACTTTATCACCACCATTTTTAACATGCGGGCGCCCGGTATGGGATTTCATAAAATGCCTCTGTTTGTGTGGGGGATGCTGATTACTTCATTCCTGTTATTATTAGCGGTTCCTGTCTTGGCAGGGGGCATTACGATGTTGATCACAGACCGGAATTTTGGGACGGCTTTCTTTGATCCAGCCGGCGGGGGGGACCCCGTTTTGTTTCAGCACTTGTTCTGGTTCTTTGGCCATCCGGAAGTATACATCATGATTATGCCGGCCTTTGGCATTGTCAGTACGGTGATTTCAACATTTTCCCGCAAGCCGGTTTTCGGGTATTTAGGGATGGCCTATGCCATGGTCTCGATTGGCGTATTGGGGTTTGTGGTGTGGGCGCACCACATGTTTACGGTGGGAATGAATGCAAATGCCCGGGCTTATTTCACGGTCGCAACCTTGATTATTGGCGTCCCAACAGGAATAAAGGTTTTTAGCTGGATTGCAACCATGTGGGGCGGGTCCATTTTATTCCGTGTTCCCATGAAGTTTGCTTTAGGCTTTGTCCTGTTATTTACGATTGGGGGGTTAACAGGTATCGTTCTGGCTAACGGGGAAGTGGATATATCCTTGCATGACACCTATTATGTCGTGGCGCATTTTCACTATGTCTTATCTATGGGCGCTGTATTTGGTCTATTTTCCGGCTTTTATTACTGGATTGGGAAAATGTCCGGTTACCAATATAATGAATGTCTTGGAAATTGTCATTTTTGGATGACATTCATCGGCGTTAACATTTTATTCTTTCCCATGCATTTTCTCGGATTAGCAGGTATGCCCCGGCGCATTCCTGATTACCCGGATGCTTTTGCGGGATGGAACTATATTTCTTCTCTGGGTGGCTTCCTTTCCGGTTTTTCAGCTTTATTCTTCTTTTATATCATTTACCGCCTTTTCAAGGATAAGGTTACGTGCCCGGATAATCCCTGGGGAGAAGGGGCGACAACCCTGGAATGGCATGTGTCCTCTCCACCACCCTTCCATACGTTTGAACATCAACCGGTTATAAAGTAAAGTTTTAAGGGAGGATTGTCGGGGATGACCACAATAAGTACGGCTCTTGACCCGGCATTTGACGCCGGCGTCCAGGACTATTTAAACCTTCTGAAACCAAGAGTTATGTCCCTCGTGGTTTTTACGGGTTTATGCGGTTTATTGATGGCGCCCGGAACGCTTCATCCGGTTTTAGCCTTTTCAGCTATTTTATCAATCGCGGTGGGTGCGGGCGCCGCTGGCTGCCTCAACATGTGGTGGGACCGGGACATTGACGAAATAATGGTGCGTACCCGCAAAAGGCCCCTTCCTCAAGGCAAGGTAGACCCGGATAGCGCCCTTGCGTTTGGCGTAATTTTAAGCGGGAGCGCCGTGATAACGATGGGGATCGCCATTCATTGGGTGGCGGCCGCATTATTGGCAGTTACCATTCTCTTCTATATGCTGGTTTATACCATGTGGCTGAAGCGATGGACGCCTCACAATATTGTGATTGGGGGCGCAGCAGGCGCTTTGCCGCCTGTTATTGGCTGGTCTGCGGTAACGGGCGCTGTAACGCTGGAACCCTGGATCTTGTTCGGTATTATTTTCTTATGGACGCCCCCCCATTTTTGGGCTTTGTCCCTTTATAACCATGAGGACTATGGGCGGGCTAATGTCCCCATGCTCCCCGTTACGGCTGGCGTAGAGGCCACCAAGCGCCAGGTTGTCCTTTATACGGCTTTGTTGATCATTTTAAGCCTTGTCCCTTCCTTCATTGGCATGGTGACGTGGGTCTATGGGAGTTTGGCATGCGCGTTGGGAGCCGGATTTTTAATATTAGCCTGGCGCGTTAAATGCCAGGATGCGTCCAAGCCAGCTATGCAGTTGTTCGCCTATTCCATCCTGTATTTGTTTGTCCTGTTTTTAGGGATGACGCTGGACCGGATGTTTTTATGAATAAAGAGCAAGAGTGTTTCCAATAGATAGATTTCATGAAATTTAGGAATAAAAAATAGCAGGTTTACTAGGTGAATTTAGCTCAAACTTTCACGTACCCGTTTGCTTTTGGTGCATATACATATGGTTATATAAAAATAGGATGTAACGCGATGTGCAACTTTTAAAGTAACTACTCAACCCCCCCCCATTTTTCTGTATGCATAAGTGTCATGCGTCATTGTGAACCTGTTGTA
>CAYRJJ010000002.1:0-16918 GCA_964424515.1 uncultured Candidatus Finniella sp.
TTCAGGATTCTTCTATCATATTATCTTCTTCTCGTCAAAACTGATGGGTGATAAGGGCGTGGTTCCATGGTTTTATAACGTCTCTTTTTATCATTGACCACCTGTGGTATGTTACCCTCTGAACCATCTTCCCAAACAGAATGAAAGGAATGACCATGAATAAAGTTATTTATATGATTGCTCTTGCTTTGGCTTTGCCAGTCCATGCGGAGTCCGCTCCGCAAAATACTGAAAAGGCAGCGCAGTATTTTCAGGATGAGCTTGATTACAATACAAATGCCTATGGCGTTAAAAAGGCGATTGATAATAAGGCGACGGATGTAACCATTGTTGATGTGCGGTTAGCCAAAGATTTCGCCAAAGGACATATTCCAGGGGCTATCAATTTGCCTTATGACCAATACGCAACCTTTGAGGGAACCGAGCCAGAGTTTCCGGGGTTAAGGAAAGACGGTTATAATTATGTTTATTGCTATACGGCTGGCTGTAATTTAGCGCAAAAAGCGGCAAGGAAGTTTGCGTTGCTGGGGTACCCTGTCAAAGAAGTCGTCGGCGGTTTTGCGGCCTGGAGAGACAGTAAATATCCTGTAGAGAGATAAGGAGCAGTCAGGGGTCATCGTTATTTTGATGATCAGGCTCTGCCTTTTGGGATTTTTAAAGTGAGTTAAGGATGTCCTGAAACGGGTCAAATTTCCGTCAGGCTCTAACTCTGCGCTAACATATTGGGTTAAAGTCCTTTAAAATGGCGTAAAATACTATAATTTTCCTCTCTACCCGTCACTTTTAAAAAGTTCTTTAAAATTAGTGCGCAAGGAGCTTATATACGCCATGTTCCGTCATTGCGAGGAGCGGAGCGACGCGGCAATCTATGTATTTAAGAGCAGCAGCTCCATTTTTTCACGCATAAATACATGGATCGTCGCGCTCCCTACGGTCGCTCGCGATGACTATATAAGGGATAAATATTGTTTTTCAATAAGATAAAAAAGTGACGGGTAGAGAACTTTTTAACTCAAAATTGGCAATGAGTTGACTGTTCGATTTGGGCCGGAATATGCACTGGATGGTTCGATTGTTCTCAAACGGTCTAAGGCGCCTTGAAGAATATAGGTAGCGGCAAGTTTATCGACGACTTCCCCCCGGCGTTTACGGGACATATCCGCATTTAAGAGGGTACGGTTAACCGCTGCTGTGGATAAGCGCTCATCCCAAAGCGCAACCAGGAGTTGAGAAAGCTCGGAAAGGGACTGGGCGAATTCCCGCATCTTTTTGGCTTGGGGGCCGAGGGTTCCATTCATATTGACAGGTAACCCAACAACAATGCCTAACGCATTGTATTGGGCGGCAAGGTTTAAGAGGGAAGCTATATCCGCCTTTCGGTTGGTGCGCCGCACCCCCATCACAGGCGTTGCAATCCGCCATGTCGCATCCGAAATAGCGACGCCGGTCGTTTTTTCACCCAGGTCAATGCCCATAATCCGCCGGCCATGCTCGCGGTAATGGGCAAAATCGTTTATATCGTGAAGGGTCAACCTACTCTCCTGTTCGTTCCAGATCTGTTTTTAAGGATGTTCGCAATTTTTTCCAGTATTCCAAACGTTTTTGGATCTCCCGCTCAAAACCTCGCTGAACAGGATGGTAATAGGTCTGGCGTCCCATTTTTTCAGGAAAATAATTTTGCCCGGAAAATCCATGAGGGGCGTCATGATCATATTCATACCCTTGTCCATATCCTTGTTGCTTCATAAGGGGCGTGGGCGCATTCAGGATCGTTTTGGGGGGCATTAAGGATCCTGAGCGTTTAGCGGCGTTTTCGGCTTGTCCCCAGGCTTTATACACAGCGTTTGACTTTGGCGCAGTTGCGAGGTAGGTAGCGGCATTGGCCAAAGATAACTCTCCTTCAGGAGATCCCAAACGCTCATAGCTTTGTTGGGCCGCAACAGCATGGATAAGAGCTTGCGGGTCTGCAAGTCCGACATCTTCCGCTGCAAAACGCGCCATCCGGCGGGCAATGAAAAGAGGATCTTCCCCTCCCTGAATCATGCGCGCCATCCAGTAAAGAGCGGCATCAGGGTCAGATCCGCGCATAGACTTGATGAAAGCGCTGATCAAATTATAGTGAAACTCTTGGGAACGGTCATATAAAGCGGCTCGCTGCTGCAAAATTCTGGCAAGATGTTCTGGCGTAAGCGGCTCTTCTGATGGTTGTCCCTGAACAGTTTCGATCAAGTTCAACAACATCCGTCCGTCACCATCCGCCAGGCGTAATAAGCTGGCCCGGGCTTCTGGAGTCAGGGGGAGGGGGCGTCCCGATTTTTCTTCTGCACGCCTTATGAGGGCCTCTAAAGCCTCCGGGGAAAGCGGGTGAACAACAAGAACGCGCGCCCGGGACAACAAGGCGGCATTGAGGGCAAAGGAAGGATTTTCCGTTGTGGCGCCAATCAAGGTGATTGCGCCACTTTCCATAGGCCCTAAAAGGGCGTCTTGCTGGGATTTGTTAAAGCGGTGAATTTCATCAATGAACAGGATTGTTGTGACTGATTTTGACGTATTGTCAAATACGCGGCGTAAATCGGCAATGCCTGCAAAAGCTGCGGATAGCTGTATGAAGGGTTGGTCACGTTCCCTGGCGATGAGACGGGCGAGGGTTGTCTTTCCGGTTCCCGGGGGACCCCAAAAAATAAGAGAGGGAAGCCGGGGCGCGTTTAAAAAATGTGAAAGGGTTCCCTGCGCCCCCGTTAAGTGATCCTGTCCCACAACATCGCCCAAGTTGCAGGGGCGCAACGCCTCTGCCAGAGGTGGAGGAAGAGGAGGAGGAGGAGGCTCTGGCGTTTTGACAGTTAATAAGCTGGTCATGGGCGTTTTTTGACCTCAATCCGGCGGTTGCCCTGGCGTATTATAACCGTTCCTTCTTTTTGTAAGGCAGGTAACGCATTGAATAAGTCTTCTACGGATTCAATCCGGCGTTGATTGACCTCTTCAATCATATCCCCTGTTCTTAATTTTAGCTGTAAGGCCATGATATTGCGGCCTGTATCCGTGATGATAACGCCGTTTTCAGGCATTCTTATTGGCAATTGATATTTTGAAATGATAGCCGGAGACAAGTTGGCAACTTCAATGCCGCTTAACAAATCTCCTGTTTCGGGAATGCGTCGCTGATCAGGTTCAGGAATGGCGGGTGGTTCAACAGGCTGAAAGCTGATTTGGTGACTTTGGCCATTTCGTTGAATATCTAGGGTCATCTCTTGCTTTAAAGGTATAGATTGGATCCGGTAAATAAAATCCTCCGGGCTGGAAATATCTTGGCTATTGATAGCTGTGATGACATCACTTTGCGTTAGTCCTGCAGCACGCGCCGGGCTGGCGGAATGAAGGGAAGTGACCAGAACGCCCCGGGGGATTTGCAAGCCAAGGGTTAGAGCCAGGTCAGGGGTTAATTGCTGGACTTCGATTCCTGCCCAGGGGCGTATGATGACGCCGCCATTTTCAATACTGTCTAATAGAATTTGGATAAGGGCTTCAGGAATCGCAAAGCCAATGCCATGGCTTGCGCCTGTCCTGGACAAAATAGCATTTGGGATCGCGATTAATTTTCCATTGTTGTTGATTAAAGCCCCCCCTGAATTCCCCGGATTAATTGACGCATCCGTTTGAATCAGCATCCGTCCCCGCACATTTCGGGCAATAGCGGACACGATGCCACTGGTTACGGTTTGCCCAACGCCAAAAGGATTGCCGATCGCCAAAATGCGGTCACCTACCTCAACATCCTCTTTTTCAAGCGCAATGGATGGGAGAGGCGCGTTTTTGGTGACGCCTTTCAAACGAATGGCTGCCAGGTCGTTCTGCGAATCTTTTGCGACGACTTTTCCTTCAAATTCACGGTTATCACTTAAATGTACAAGTATTTTTTTTGCATTTTCAACCACATGCGCACAAGTCACAACAATGCCTGCGGGATCAACGATGACGCCGGATCCTAAATATTTTGCGAGGTTTTCTTGTTGGGGTTCACCGGCATTGAGGTTATCGCCAAAGAAAAAATTAAAAAAAGGATCATTGCCAAATAAAGCATTCGGAAAGTTTACCTGTTGTACGGTAGAAATACTGACAACAGCGGGAGCTGCTTTCTTGACGATCGGAGCATAACTTGCCAGGGAATCAGGAGGTATGACCGCCTGTGAAAGGGATGGTAAAAATAATAATAAAAGTGCGGTAATAATGGTTAACTGGCGCATAGCCCCTCCTTTATAGCTTTGTAATATAGCATAAAACCGTTAAAAAGAGGTTAGAAGTTATTTGTATCCCGAACAGCTTACCAGGCGGGAATGACGGCGCCTTTATAAGTCGTTTCAATAAAGCCGCGAATTTCCGGACTGTGATAGAGCCTGGCAAACTTTTGAATATCCTCTTTTGTTTCGTCTTCGGTGCGCACAACAATAACATTCGCATAAAGAGAACCCTTATCTTCATAAGCAATCGCTGATTTGGGGTCAAGCCCTGCTTGCAGGATCCAGTCGGTGTTGGTGATTCCTGCATCAACATCAGGTAAGGACCGGGGGACAAGGGGCGCCTCAATTTCAATGAAAGATATATTTTTAGGATTCAAGGTAATGTCCAGAATAGAAGGACTGGCAACATCATTCACCTCAATGATTCCGTTCTTTGCCAGTAGTTTCAAGGCGCGCCCGCCATTCGTCGGATCATTCGGGATGATAATTTTAGCGCCATTTGGCAACTCTTTTAATGAGGTGAGTTTTGTGGCGTAAATACCCAGCGGCATGACAACTGTTTTGGCAATCGCCTTGAACTTGTACCCCCGAATTTCCATTTGTCCTTTTAAGTAAGGTTCATGTTGAAAGCTATTGATGTCAAGCTCTCTATTGGCTAATGCCTCATTGGGGAGAATGTAATCATTAAATTCAATAACTTCTATGTTCAAGGGTTCCTTTTTTGCCAGTTCGCTTATTTTTTTGACAATATCCGCATGGGGGCCTGCCGTGACGCCAACTTTTAAAGCATCCGCTGAAAAACAAAATAGCCACGCGGCTGCTAGAAAAGCGGAAAAATAGTATCTCATTGTCTTAAATCCTTTATTTTGAGTGTCTACGGGAAATATAATCCCCGATCATTTGGATCCCCTGGACGAGGGCGACCAAAATTACCACGATGATCATCATTAGCATGAAATCATAGCGTTGATAGCCATATCGAATGGCTAAATCCCCTAATCCGCCGCCACCTACAGCGCCTGCCATGGCGGAAAAACCGATAAGGTTAATAAGTATGGTCGTCATACCAGCGGTAATGGAGGGCATGGCTTCGGGTAGCAGGATTTTGGTAATGATTTGTCGTTTGGAAGCGCCCATGGCTAAACCAACTTCAATCAATTCATGCCGGATACTGCGCAAAGAATCTTCAACCATGCGTGAAACAAGTAAAACTCCAGCCAGACTTAAGGGAATAATGGCAGCAAGAGTTCCGATGGATGTCCCAACGATGAGGCGTGTGATCGGCATGAGGAGAACGACCAAAATAATATAAGGAATTGAGCGTATCGCGTTAACGCATCCCCCCAAGGTATGGTTAACCCAGGAATGGGGACACAAGCCACCAGGGGCCGTAATGGACAACAAGATTGCCAACGGAATGCCTATCAGAGCCGACAAAATAGCTGAAGCCCCGACCATAAGAATTGTTTCCAAAAAAGATTGCAGAAGAAGGGATGTCATGGCGGGGGTATAAATCCTAAAATTTCTGCGGAAATATCATGGGATCGAAAATAAGTTAATATCCCGGATAATAAAGTGTCACCCTGAGGCGTATAATGGGTGGGTAATGTGACAACCAGGGATCCAAAAGCAACTTCCCGAACATGGCCCAGGCTACCCATAATAATATTGATGGGTACGTGAAATTTTTGAATAATATCGGCAATTGCAGGCTGAAAAGACGTATTGTCAGAAAAGAATAGTCGTAAGACCACATGATCATTCTCGATAGCCTCTTCATGCAAAGCATCATTAATAGCGCGGGGTAAATCTTTTATAAATAAATGGCTGACCAGAGATTGAGTAATCTCATGTTGAGGCGTTAAGAGAATGGATTCGATAGATCCCGTTTCAACGATTTGACCCTTGTCGAGGACGCAAACCTGGTCGCAAATTTCCCGAATCACGGACATATCATGGGTAACAAGGACAATTGTGATACCGAGCCGTTGATTCAAGTCTTGCAAAAGGATGAGAATTTCTAAAGCCGTTTCCGGGTCGAGGGAGCTGGTAAATTCATCACATAAGAGCAATGAAACGTCTGAAACAAGGGCCCTGGCAATGGCTACACGTTGATTTTGGCCGCCACTCAATTGACCGGGGTAGGCATTATGTTTGTCGCCTAATCCCACAAGGTCAGCAATTTCTCTTGTTTTTACAGTAATTTCATCGGGGTTTACTCCCATAAATTCAAGAGGGAGAGCAATGTTTTGCAAGACGGTGCGGCGGCTTAAAAGGTTGAAATGTTGAAAAACAGTACCAATTTTGCGCAAGATTTTTCGGCGTTCGAGCGCTTTGGTATGGAGTAAAGACTGCTGTTCAATATAAATTTCGCCAGAACCGGGTGTTTCAAGCCCGTTTAAACACCGGAGAAGCGTACTTTTTCCAGCCCCACTGCGCCCAATAATGCCAAAAATTTGACCCTGGCGAATAGATAAAGAAATACCTTTCAGAACATCCAAAGTTCCTTGGTCTGATGCGTATGTTATCCGAAGATTTGATAGGGCGACTGCTAAGTTGGTGAAAATCAAACTCCAAGCCTAATTCCTAATACTCATTATTTCTGAAAAACGCCAGGTTCCGCTTGTCGATCTTTGGGGGAGATTCGTTGCAAAGCTAAGTTCCTGGATGTCAGGCAGGCATTTAACGTCAAGGAGCCTGGCAATATCTCTTCATAAAATGCGACGCTATATACACCCATTAAACTCAATGAAGAACCAGAAGCGGCAAACTACTACTTTGTTCCTTAGAAACACATATACGGTTTTTATAACCGTTTCAAGGACAAAATGTCTCATATTGATACTAAAAACAACCATTTTTCCTTACTAAAGAACAACTTATTATCATTCTCTCATTGCGGGGGCGTCAAGTTGCATTTTGCATTCGCCCTAAAAATTTTCTCGCTTATCCCTTCCATAGGTATCGCTTTTTATCACTTTAACAAAAACGCTGTTTTTCTTAATTTCAAATCTTCTTGAAGCCGTCTTAAGATGAACACCCGAATAGCGCTGGAAAGGTTCCGATGTTGAGATAGAACAAGGTTTTGATCAATTTGGCGAATCAGGCCAGCAACCGATACGCCATCAACCGCTGCAATTTTTCGTAACGCTTCCCAAAATTCCGGCTCCAGAGAAATGCTTGTCGCGTGTCCCGCAATAACAACGGACCGTTTGATGGTGGGGGGCGTAGACAATGGGGGCGTCTCCAAGTTATATCCGGTACGGGCATTTATTGAGGCTATCGCCCCTCTCTCCGTTCGCTCTGAGCGCAGGTATCCATCTGGGAGGTCGAAGGATGGCTACAGGCGCCGTATTAAGACCCAAGGCGCCAACCATTGCTTTGACCTTTCGCCAGTTTCTGACCCTTCGGCTTCGGCGCTTCACGCCCAAGGCGAGCGGAAACAGGAGCCATAAGCGGGGCTGTTAAGAGAAGACTTCAACTTGATTCAACACAGCCTTTACCTTAAACGTCCCGTAATCCAGGGTCATATCACGGATCACGCCCCGCTCCAGGACATGTTGGGTGATTTCATAATCCGCTTCCGGCCCGTTACTATCTACAGCATATATAGCCATCCGCATAGGCCAGACTTTTTTGGTCTGCAATAAATCCTTGTTTGTTGTCAGGGCTAACTTTGGGTCCTGGCTTGCTCCAAGGACTGTATCAACTTGAACAGCCTCATGGGTTTCGCTGCTGCCATCAAAAACGATATTTGAGACCACCTTTTGCCCCTTCATGGCGGCCTGAAGCATATGGATTAAATGCTGGGTGGGGAAAATGGCCCCGACAGGCAGTTGGATCCTTGATTCCTCCGGTTGTTGATAGGTAACAACCCCTGCTCCTCCCTTGCTGGCAAGAATGGCGTCCCCGCTGATCGTTTCTTCCTGGTCCGCCCGAAGGGTGCGTGCATTAAAGCTATACTTTAAGCCATCCATAGATTCATAAGTAGCCAGGGTTGTGATGACCTGTTCAGCCGAGCCATCCTTGTAATAAATATGTAAAGTGGATTTTTGCTCAATAGCCCATCCTTCCCCTATTTTAGCCAACTGAATCGTCATTTGGCCTTTGGCGTCCGCAATGTCTTCATCATTATAATTTTTATCGAGCGTAATGCTATAAGTTGCGCGATGCGGCAAAAGTTCAACGCTATTGGCGTCACCTTGAGAAGCTGCGCCCGTTGGCGCTGGGGGCTTGGTTTGATTTTCACACGAATGTATGCCGGGGTATGCGGTCGTCTCTGGCTTTAAAGAAGCGGTTCTTTCTTGAGGCTGTTGAGCGACTTCAGCATGCCCAGCGTCACAAAGAAAAAACACAAACAGAACTGACAAACTCCGTTGAAGCATAGACAATCAGATCCTTAATTATTTTATTGAAATAACCTTGCTACTTATATTGCCTAAACCAGCAGGAATTGAAAGTTTTTTTTGTACCGAGACCCTGAGATATATCCTATCTGTTATCACAATATCACGGTTGTTTTTTTGATTCCTCTCCTCAGGTCATCTCCTCAATGAGTATCAATGAAGATATCTTCACAAGATAAGCATCTTGCCGAACGAGTGAGAATCAGATACGTCTAGTATATAGGCATCATAATGGAGGGGATTAAGATGAAGATTGATTTTCTGGACCGTGACCTGGCAACTGAAGGAACATTCATTATTGGCGTGTTTGAGGAAAAAAAATTAGACGGGATAGCTGCTGACATTGATAAAAAAACCAGCGGTTCCTTAATCCGCGCTATGGTAACAAAGGACTTTGTAGGAAAGAAAGACGAGGCGATCCGCCTGACAGCGCCCGGCGGGTTGAAAGTCAGTGAAGTTATCCTTTTTGGCCTTGGTAAAGAAGAGGACATCACGCCACTTGCCCTTGAAGAATTGGGAGCCAGGGTCATGGGCGCTTTGGAAAAATGTAAAGATAAATCCGCTGTCGTTCATTTTCCCGCTCTCACCACAAAGGGGCTTGATGAAGACGCAGCCACAGCCCATATGGCTTATGGCGCCTTACTTCGCGCCTGGAAGTTTGATAAATACCAGACCAGGAAAAAAGAAGCCAATAAAAATCACCTGCAAGCCATTGGATTTATGACAAAATCACCCAAAATAGCTCAAAAAGCCTTTGAGCCTTTAAATCAAGTCGCCGAGGGCGTATTCTTGACTCGCCATGTGGTTTCTGAGCCACCCAACGTTATCTATCCGGAAAGCCTTGCCAAAATTGCGAAGGAACTCAAGCCACTTGGCGTCGGTGTGGAAGTTTTAGGTGAAGCGCAAATGCAGAAATTGGGTATGAATGCCTTGCTTGGCGTCGGTCAAGGGAGTGTCCGTGAATCCCGACTGGTTGTTTTATCCTGGAATGGTGGCCCAAAAAGTCAAGCGCCGCTTGCCATCGTGGGTAAGGGCGTTACGTTTGACACAGGGGGTATTTCTATCAAGCCCGCCCAGGATATGGATGACATGAAATATGACATGGCCGGATCTGGCGTGGTTTTGGGTCTCTTACGCGCCCTTGCCGGGCGAAAAGCCAAAGTCAATGTTGTGGGGGTCATGGGATTAACCGAGAACATGCCTTCCGGTTCCGCTCAACGGCCTGGTGACATTGTCACCTCCATGTCAGGGCAAACCATTGAAATATTAAATACGGATGCGGAAGGCCGCTTGGTCCTGGCAGATGCCTTATGGTACGCCCAAAACCGTTTCAAGCCCGAAGCCATCATTGATTTGGCAACCTTGACAGGCGCCATTGTTGTGGCTCTTGGCCATGAACATGCCGGACTCTTTTCAAATAACGATACGTTAGCGAGCCGCCTTAAAGAAGCGGGAGACGCGACGGGTGAAAAGCTATGGCGCCTGCCTTTAGATGCATCTTATGACAAGGATATTGACTCGGGTGTTGCGGATGTTAAAAATCTTGGGTCCGGCCGTGGGGCAGGCAGCATTACCGCTGCTCAATTTCTACAGCGCTTTGTCAATGATGTGCCGTGGGCGCATCTGGATATCGCCGGAACCGCCTGGGATAAAAAAGGCCGTCCCTTAAGCGTCAAGGGAGCGACAGCTTTTGGCGTCAGGCTGCTTAATCAATGGATCCAAACTCACTATGAGTAATACAAAAGCGGAAGTGTCCCTTTATCATCTCATGACGCATCCTTTAGAAAAAGTTCTGCCGAAGATATTAGAAAAAGTTTATGGCGGGGGTTTGCGCGCCCTCGTCATAACGGATACGGCAGACCATATGCAAGCGTTAAACGCTTCTCTGTGGACCTACTCCTCCAGCGCATTTTTGCCCCATGGTATGGATGGAAACAAAATGGATGATCCGGCCGATAATCCCATCTGGATTTCCGTAGAGCCTCATAATAAAAATAATGCCACTGTTCTGGTATTGACGGGCGGACAATATATCAATGATTTATCAAACTATACCCGATGCGTCGATATTTTTGATGGGAATGATCCTTGCGCATTCGCTTCCGCCCAACAACGGCGCGATCACTATCAAAAAAACGGCCATCCTGTCGTTTACTGGAAGCAATCCCTGAATGGAAATTGGGATCAAGTTCCCGTAACGTGATGCTCTTCCAGCTTATTTCTTTCTTCAGCATCTTGCTTTCTGCCTGAAACATTTCCACAATAACTATATCGTTTATTCATCTGGGCAAACCGAAATGAAATATTTTTTGTCTTTTTCTTTGGCCGTCTATCTTGGTTGCGTCCCATCATGGGGGGAACCCGCAAACCCCAAAGCTTACCTGCAAATGATTTATGAAAATAAAGGGGGGTACACGATTCCTCCTGAAGAAATAAGCGCAGTCCTTAAAGGGGGAGGGCATCCTCAATATGGGGAAATTCCTTATGATAGCGCGGCCCATATATTGGATGACTTAAACTTGTCAAGGCAAGATGTTTTTTATGATTTAGGATCAGGTGTTGGCAAACTGGTTTTACAAGCATACTTAACAACTCCCGTCAGACGGAGCGTTGGTATTGAGCTGTCTGCAACCCGCTGGAATATTGCCGAATCCTGCCGCAAGCAAGCCGTAGCGGACGACCATATCATAAGCGGCCGTGACCTCGCCTTTCTTAACCAAAATATCCTGACAACAAATCTGCCAGACGCAACCATTTGTTTTATATCTGGCATTACCTTTCCTCCCTCCTTAATTCAGTCCTTGATGGATCGCTTAAGTAGCTTGGACCGTGAATTAAAAGTCATTAGTGTGCTTCCCTTGCCAGCGCATAAACAATTCATGCTCATTAAAACTTATACTCTTCCCATGTCCTGGGCGCCAGAAGGGGTAGAAGTTTGCTTATATCATGTTACTCCTGCCTTGCAACCTGATGCTTCAGCCAAGTCATATAAATACAAAACAACGAGAAAAAAGAAAAATACGGTAAAAATCGGAGTAAAGAGTTCATGATTCTTCTGTTCTCATGGGTATCATATTCCTTAATAGACAAGGAGATGATTCGTAAGCGATGCTATACTCATGAATATCGCATGACATAAAGCTGTTGCTAAAATGACGCTTTTGTTATTCGAATAGCAAATACCTTCCTCTGGGAGATATCCTGAATCGGCGTTGTTTGCTAAGGTGAATACGCTAGGGATTGATTCTTCATATATATCAAACTCATGGATCTATTTTGCAATGTTTCCCGTTCCCATAAACTTTATAAATTTTCTGATAAGAAGCTTATCTTTTATCCTGCTCATCCTAGGGTCAATGCCATGCCTCGCAGAGCAAAAACCCGACGTAAAAGTTGTTGAAGTTGAGAAGGCTATTCTAGCGAACATTACCCAAACAGTTCGATTGATTGGAACAATTCAAGCCAAAAGATCAACAGTTCTGATTGCTAAAACGATTGGGACTTTGGATCACGTGGCCTTCGCGGGGCAAAAAATTTCCAGGGGTGGTTTAATTGCGAAGTTAGAAAATGTTGATCTCGAAGAAACCTGCCAGCTGTCCGCAAATGCTGAGAAAGTGGCTAAAGAACAATACGAGCATATTGTCCAGCTAGAAAAGACGCATCTTGCCAAAAGATATGATGTGGGAGATCGTAGAAATCAATGGATTGAAGCTCAAAAATCTCTGGCCGCTGCAAAGATTGAGCTTGATAAAACGCGCTTTATAGCCCCTTTTGACGGCATTGTCGGCGTATTTAAGATGCGGGAAGGTATTCAAGTTCAAGTTGGCGACCCGATTGTCACCTTTTATGACCCGTCAGAGCTGATCATCGAATTTGAAATCCCAACGCCTGTTTTGCAAAAAATTTACGCAGATGCAAACCAGAATCCGGATAAAGATCACATTGCGGTCATTGATGGAAAAATGATGAAGGTCTCTCATATTCAAAGAATGATTGATCCTGATACCCATATGTCACCCGCTTATATTGATTTCCCATGTAGCAACTGCATGATCGGTTCTAATATCATGATTGATTTTGTTGTTGTTGAGCGAAAAGGCGTGTTTGTGGTTCCCTTTGAGGCCACTTTTTTACGGGATGGCAAAATGTATGTTTACCTCGTCAAGAATAATAAAGCCAGCTTATGCCCCGTGACTCTTGGGGTTCGAGAAAAAGAACGTGTCGAGGTCACGTCTGGTCTCTCTGTGGGCGACGTTGTTATTAGTCGGGCGCCAGCCCGTCTTTGGCCTGATGTGGATGTTAAAGTTTTTGAGCCATCTGTTGTAGAAAAGAAGCCTCTCTCTTCATGAATTTTACTTCATACTTCATCAAACATCCTGTCATTGCCATCATTTTAAATGCGATGATGGTTGTCGTTGGCATTTTGTGTTTGACCAACATTTCTGTTCGTGAATATCCAGAAATTAAACTTCCCAGCTTTCTCGTCATTGCTCACTATCCTAATGCTAGTGCGGAGCTTGTAGAATCAGCGGTTACCAATATTCTGGAAGATCAATTGGCGGGCGTTGAGGGAGTTGAATCGATCTCCTCTCAATCCAAGCCAGGGAACTGCACCATTGATCTGATTTTTACGGAAGGAACATCTGTTGATCGGGCCCTCATTGGCGTTCGGGATGCCATCGGATTAGCGCAACCCAATCTGCCCAAGGATATGCCAGAACCGGTTGTCCAGCAAAAAACGAAATCCGATGGCCCTCCTTTTATGGCGGTTTCACTCTCTTCAAAAAGTTTAAGTTTTGGGTCGTTAACTCATTATGCAAATCTCAACTTTAAAAATGCGTTTCGAAGTTTGAAGGGCGTGGCCTCTACTGAAATATGGGGGCAGCCATATACCATGACAGTGGCGCTTGATCCCTTGAAATTATACGCCTTTGGGATCAATGCGGATGATGTATTTACGGCATTGAAAGAAAACAATGTATCTTGGCCGGTTGGAAATTTTCGGAATGAAGTGCCAACTACTCTGGATTTGAGTCTTTCCTCCCGAGAGGACTTTGAAGATTTGTTGATCAAAGAGAGCAATGGTAAACCCATTTTCTTAAAATCCATTGCAGGTATACAGCTGACAACAGATAACACGAAAACGCGGACAAGAATTAATGGGCGCCCTGGACTTATTGTTGGTATTTCTCGAACAAATGATGCGAATCCTCTCGAGGTTTCTAAACTTGTGCATGACCAAGTTACCTATTTGAAAGAGATATTGCCTAAGGGGATGGACATAGAGGTTGTCCTGGATCAAGCGGATTTTATCCGTACCTCCTTAAATAATATTCAACATTCCATTATTGAAGCTATCCTCCTTGTATTGATTATCGTCTTCTTATTCTTACGTAATGTTCGGGCAACGCTCATTCCCCTCATCACGATTCCCATTTCCCTGGTCGGGGCTATCATGCTTCTAAAAATGTTTGGTTACTCAATTAACACAATGACCTTACTGGCGATGGTTTTGGCCATTGGTCTTGTGGTGGATGATGCCATTGTGATTCTTGAAAATATCGCTCGCCATCTTGAAAAGGGATTATCTCCTTTACAAGCGGCAATCCAGGGCAGTCGGGAAATTGGTTTTGCTATTGTGGCGATGACGCTGACGTTAGCCAGCGTTTATGCTCCCATCGCGTTCATTCAAGGGGCTATTGGACAATTGCTCATTGAATTTGCCGTTGCTTTAGCAGGGAGCGTGGTAATCTCTGGAATTGTGGCCTTGACGCTTTCCCCTCTAATGTGTAGCAGGATATTAACGCATAAAGAAAAAAGACTTTTGCCAAAAATTGATGTTTATCTTGCAAAACTGGAGTCATGTTACGTAAAAGTTTTAAATCAATCCTTGAACCATCCCAGGGTCATTCTTTCGAGCGCAGCAGGAACGTTGCTCATTGTGGCTTTTTTGTTTTCTCATCTGCCTAGTGAAATTGTTCCCAAAGAAGACCGGAATCTGATGGGAGTTTATCTGCCGCGCATTTCCGGAAAAGATATCAATGCCCTTGAACCTTTCGCTGGCCAGGTTGAAGATAAGCTAAAAAACATGCCAGAACTAAAGGGATATTTGACTTTTGTGGGAGAGTGGGGCGCTAATATCTGTGCTTCTCTCAAAAACCAAGAGGATAGAAAGCTTTCTGCGGCAAGCCTTGTTGACTATATTCGTCCCCAAATGCAGTCTCTCCCTTCTGTGGAGGCTTATCCATGGAGTTGGGATTCCGGTTTGCCTGGCCTTGATGATGCTTTGAGTGGCTCTGAATTAACGTTGTCCGTTTCGACCATTGGGAGTTATCGAGATCTCTTTGCTCAAGTCGAGAAGGCTCGAAAAACCATTGAGGATGCAAAGGTATTTGAGTCTGTTCGTCAAAACCTTCAGCTTGATACGCCTGGATATTCCATCATATTAGATCACAATGCAGTTTCCAGTCTCGGGTTGTCTTCATTTCAAATTTCCAAAATGATTGAGGTTTTTTTCAGTGGGGAGCAATCCCTCTATTTTCAGAAAGAAGGCGTCCGCTATCAAATTACCTTGGAGGGGGGTTCAAGACCATGGGCGTTGAATGAGTTGTATCTGACAAATGCGAAAGGAAAAAGAATTTCTCTGGGAACAGTTGCAGAGCTGCGATCTTCAGCAGTTCCCAAAGGATTGACTCACTACAATCAAATGCGATCTGTTTCCCTATCGGCTACCCTCAAGCCCGACCAGAAAATAAAGGCTGCGATGCCTCAATTTTGGGAACTTGCTGCCAAATCGTTATCGCCTGATCTTAAGAAGGAATGGACAGGGGCAGCCAAAATGTATACAAAATCATCCATGGCTATGTTTTTCTTGTTTGGAATGGCGCTCATCTTTATCTATGCGATTTTAGCCGTTCAATTTGAGAATTTCCTCGATCCCTTCATCATCATGTTGACAGTGCCTTTGGGGTGTTTTGGCGCTCTCTTGACAACATGGGTATTTGGACAATCTCTCAACGTTTATACCCAAATTGGAATGGTCACGTTGATTGGTTTGATCACCAAGCATGGGATTCTGATCGTGGAATTCGCCAACCAGCTTATTGCTTCAGGCAAAACTGTTGAGGAGGCGATTCGTGAAGCTGCCACTTTACGCTTGCGTCCCATCTTGATGACAACAGGAGCCATGATCTTTGGCGCATTACCGCTGATCTTATCTTCAGGTGCGGGCATAGAAGCCCGCCGTTCCATCGGTTTTGTTCTTGTAGGGGGACTGGCTTGTGGAACCTGCTTTACATTGCTTATTCTCCCAAAGCTGTTTCATATGCTTAAACACGGTGATCGCAAAAGCTTCAAAAGACTGGTTGAGCTTCTTATCCAACAATGCAACGGGAACGCCTGGATGAAATTGATGATGAAAGGTGGAGAAAAAAGAAAATGACAATTATTATTTTTTCGCATTGTTAGGTTGGGATGATGATACGCCGGTTCCGGATTCAGCTTGGGATGTAATCGCTCAGGTTCGGAACCATGTTAGACTTCTTTGGAAACCGTCGTCTTTTGATCCATGGCGTCGTCAAAAATTTGTTCGTGATCCTCATGTACTCTTATGTACACTCCGGTCACTCATAAATTTTTTCCTAGCCCTGAACCAAAATTCTTGGTTTCGAAAGAAGTCTGTTTTTGATTTTATAAGCAAAGAACACAAGTTTTTGCGGCAGAACCAAAAAAACAAATATACGCCATAGGGCATAAAATAATTTTCTTAAAGCAAATACTTTCCTCTTTATTCTTTTCCTTAAAAACCGATATGATCCTTGATAAGAGAGCGAATAGAGGCTATGTGCGAAAAAATGATTCAACCTGTACGCGGCACCCATGATTTAAAAGGCGACGATTATCGCAAACACCAATGGATCCGGGACGTTGCATATTCAAGCGCCCAAAAATACGGGTATGAGCCAATTGCGACGCCGATTGTTGAATATACATCTGTCTTTCAAAAAACTCTGGGAGAAACATCAGATGTTGTTGGCAAAGAGATGTATACGTTTGACGACCGGGGAGGAGAGAGCCTCACCATACGCCCGGAAGGAACCGCCGGGGTTGTCCGCGCCATGATTTCCAATGGCCTGACCCAATCCCTCCCCTTAAAATGGATCTATGATGGCCCCATGATGCGTTATGAGCGCCCTCAAAAGGGCCGTACACGGCAGTTTCATCAAATAGGGGTAGAGTGCCTGGGCATTGCCGATCCCCTGGTCGATGTTGAAACAA
>CAYRJJ010000002.1:16928-30530 GCA_964424515.1 uncultured Candidatus Finniella sp.
GGGCGTTCTCTCCCGGACAGCGCTGGAGATTAATACCATCGGCGATACAGCCAGCCGGCAGACTTACCGCCAGGCCCTGCTTGATTATTTTAATCCCCTGAGCAGCCATCTATCCCCTGATAGCCAAATGCGGCTCAACCGTAACCCTTTACGGATTTTGGATTCAAAAAATCCTGAAGATCAGAAACTAATTGCGGAGGCGCCGATCTTTGACCACTATCTTTCCGCTACATCCCGGGATATCTTTGACGCCGTTTGTCGCGGGCTTGATGCCTTAAGGCTCCCTTACAAACGTAACCCTCTTTTGGTTCGGGGGCTAGACTACTACTGCCACACGGCTTTTGAATTCATAACAACGGATTTAGGCTCACAAGGCGCTATTTTGGCAGGAGGACGGTATGATGGGCTTGTCGCTCAAATGGGAGGGCCGGAAACACCCGGCGTTGGCTGGGCCATGGGAATGGACCGGGTTGCCCTGATGCTGAATCAGACGCCCCCCCAACCTCGCCCTATCGCCGTTATTGCTGTCGGGGAAGAAGCGCGGACAGCTGCCTTTGAGCTGACCATGAATTTACGCAGACAGGGCATGATGATACAGTTTTCTTATTCAGGAAATATGGGAAAACGGATGAAATGGGCTGACAAAGCGAATGCCTGCGCTGCGGTCCTGGTGGGTACGGATGAGATCGCAGCCTCCCAGGCAACCGTTCGCAATTTGGATACAGGCGATCAGAATGTGGTAGCGTTCGCTCATCTGGAAGACTATCTTCTAAATACTTTTAAACAATAAGATAAAGGTATATTTCCGTGTCATTTTCCGTAAAATTAGAACGTCTCTTGCAACGTCATCATGATGTGCGGGATACCTTAGCCATAAGTACAGTCAGTGACCCTCAGGAATTTGCCAGGCTTTCAAAAGAATATTCAGATCTCACGCCCATAGCGGATGCGATTTCCCTCCTCAAAAGTACAGAGCAGGAAATAGCTGATCTGGAAGCCATGCTCGCTGACCCATCGACAGATAAAGATATGGGGGACCTCGCTTCCCATGAACTTCAAGCGCTGAAAAACAAACTGCCTGAACTCGAGTTGTCCCTCAAAATTCGATTGCTTCCCAAAGACGCTGATGATGAACGCAACGTCATTTTAGAAGTACGGGCCGGTACAGGAGGCGAAGAAGCAGGGCTATTTGCAGCCGCCTTACTGCGCATGTACCAACGCTATGCCGCCAACAAGGGCTGGAAATATGAAATCCTTGACATGAATGAAACTGGTATTGGAGGTATTCGGGAAGCCAGCGTATCCATCACAGGTAAAGGCGTTTATGCACGCCTGAAATATGAATCAGGCGTTCACCGTGTTCAACGTGTCCCTGAAACCGAGGCGAGCGGACGGATTCATACGTCTGCTGCAACAGTGGCTGTTTTACCGGAAGTGGAAGAGGTTGATATCCATATTGATGAAAAAGATCTGATGATTGATGTTTACCGGGCTTCAGGGGCGGGGGGCCAGCACGTCAATACGACAGACAGCGCCGTGCGGATTACCCACGTCCCGTCCGGCATGGTTGTCACCCAGCAAGATGAACGCTCTCAACATAAAAACCGCGCTAAAGCCATGAAAATCTTGCGTGCCCGTCTTTATGAAGCGGAACGCATGCGAAAGGATGCGATACGCGCGGCCAATAGAAAAAGTCAGATTGGATCTGGAGACCGGTCAGAACGTATCCGTACCTACAACTTTCCCCAAGGACGTGTCAGTGATCATCGCATTAACCTAACTCTTTACAAGATTCAGCAGATCATGGAAGGGGAAGCCCTGGATGAAATGATTGATGCCTTAACATCAGAGGATCAAGCCGTAAAGCTGGCTGAAGCGGGCGAGGCGTAGAAAAAATCATTTAACTTCCTCATGCTGAAAATCCCTCGGTAAATAGTGCGAAACGACCTGATGAATATCATGTATAAAGGGAGGGCGCATTGTCTCCTGGCGCTTAACGGAAGATGGGAGGCGTTTCTTCGCATTTTCTCCCGTTGTGGCCGTCTCATCTTTAATTTCTGACCCCGCGTTCAAGGGAAACTGAGCCATAACTAAACCTTTGCGTGGCATTTTAATCTCATTTTGCCGCTTGGGTGCGGCGACTTCCACAACTTCCGTTGGGAAACCGTCTTCAGGAACGGGCATAGTTTCTTCGCCGAAGCCGCCGCTTGGCGCTGTTGTGGTATCTTCTGATTCAATCCCGTCAAAATACCCTTCCCATTCCCGAAGCGGTGATGCCGTCGCTAAATTTAAAGAGCCAATTAATAAAAACAATGCTCCCTTTTGAAAGATTTTTCCTAAAAACATTATGGTACTCCCCAAAAGTTAACGGCCTTGAGCTTAGAATATCCCCATTAAGTTAACGGAAAGTTGAGAACAGAAAAAATATGTGAGCTGTATGCGCGTCAGGTGAAAGAAGGCTTCTAAAGCTTGATCAATGAGATCGTGCAAATTTTCGTATGGGCTTTGAATAGGGAGCCTAAGGGCGGGCTTAATAACCCGGCCTATGGATTAAATTCCATCCCCATTTGGGGTATAAAGACATAGACTCAAAAAGATAAGAAATCCACCATTTCCGTCATTGCGAGCGCCCCGTAAGACCCGAAGGGTCAGGGGCGCGTGGCAATCCAGGGGCAACAACAAGTATGGTTTTACCTTCACTTAAGGGACACCATAAATCATGACTTTGGCTCCTGGATCGCTTCGTCGCATACGCTCCGCGCAATGACGAATAGTGCATTGTTTATGCTAAATAAAATTACATGCTTTGTCCTTGGGTTTTTACGAAAGTGAGTAGATCCCGGATTTTAATTAAAAACTAATCCATAGTTCAGGTTGAACAGGTTTGAGTTGATAAGACATAAGAGGAGGCGCTAGGAGGGATGAGCATATTGACATGCCGATGACAGATGGAACGGGTCAGTTATCAACGCGCAACTTTATCGGCTAATTGTCTTCATCCATTTCTTGCTCGATCGCTGCTAATTGATTCCTTAACTCTTCATTCTGTTTCATAAGGGACTTCAAGATCATTGTAATTTGTTTCGTATCGCGGTTTTGAGAGAACTGGATACTGAAAGCCATAAGGAAGGTAACAATCGTTGTTCCTGTATTGATAACAAGCTGCCACGTATCCGAATAGTTAAAAAAAGGACCACATAAGACCCACACCATGACAATTCCAAGAGAAATAGTAAAAGCGCCGAGGGAACCTCCCAGCCTGGAGAGTTTGATAATTTTTGATCTCATGTAACGCTTTGCCACCTTGATGAAAGACCATAAGGCATCATACAAGCCAGTGAAGGTTTCTTTCAGGTTAATCATTATTCCCCCTGTGCGTTAGAAGGGCTTCTATACGATTGCTTCTGATAGAAAAATATTTTCCATATCTAACGAGAAGGTTAGTATAGTCTTGTTAAGGACTGCTTAACAAAGCCCATATTCTCTATTCTTTTTGAATTTCTTTAATTTTTTGCCAACCCCGCTTCTAAAAAATACCTTTAAAAATGTCTTTGACGATTTGTTCAGGTTTATCTACACGGTCTTTATTTGGTTGTTGCTGAGGCGCAGATTGCGCTTCTTTGGAATGAGCAAGGGGCTTGCCGTTTCCTAGGATTGAGCCGAGGATATCGGCAGGTTTGAAATGACCCTTGCCTAATTTTTCGATGACATTTTTGAAAACATGGTCCATCATATATTTTTGTAAAGCGGCGCTATCCACCTTGCGGGAAGGGTTATCAATAGGTCCCGTCAGATGCATGCGAAAAGGGGGCAGGTTTGGATGCTCTGTAAGGCGGAAGTCGGTATGGATATCCAAAACATAGCGCGGCAGATCAATATAGCCAGAGGCTTGTCCTTGCCCGCCTTGGGCCGTCAAATTCATAGAGTGAATATCGCCAACGCCGTCTTTGAAGACAAGATCCCCTTTAAAGCTGGAAAAAGGGGTTTGTCCTTTTCCCATGGATGTGGTTAAGAGCCCCAAAACAGACTGAAGATTTTTGAGGTTTCCCAAACGCTGGCTAAGGGCGGGTAAATCAAAGCCATTAATCACGCCATCTTTTGCTGTCATAGCCACCGGGCCTGTAAGATGACGAATCATCCCGTCCATACTGTCCCCATGGGTGGATAAGTCACTCGTCAGCGATAGTTTCCCGGCCACAATTTTTACGTTTGCGCCGGGGGTTAGGAGATTTTTTAGATTGGCATCTTTTAAAGAGATACGGAAACGTAAGGCATTATCAGCCGTCAAATGGCCACTGCCTTGAAATGCCCCTTCAAAAATGGATCCCGTCAAAGAGGTAATATCCAGGCGGCCATTTTGAACTTTTGCCACCAATTTTGGATGGGATATTACAATGTCTTTCTGGCGTAACTGGGAAGCGCTGATGTCAAATTGCCCATCAAACTTATTCAAGAAACTGAAGTCAAGGGGCGTGTGCGACCATCGGGAAGGGGAAGGGGGGCGCTTTGCGGAGATGAGAAAAATTTTGCCGTTAGGGTAAGGCTGGTTCCCCATTTGCCGTGAAGCGAGTAAGGTATCCACATTAATGGAATTTATGGAAAGGGTAGCTTTAATCTTTGGTTTAACGCCTGCGTGGTCGATGGCCACATTTCCTGAAAAACTCAAGTGAGAACCCAATTGCCCTTTTAAATTTGTCACGTTAAAAGATGTTGCGCCACCTTGCAAACTTCCTTTAATGCTGCCTATCCCGAGAGGTTTCGGATCCTTAACGCCCATAAGTTTAAATATATTCTCTATTTTGGGTGACTTTAAATCCACAATAAGAGCCGGTGTTCCTCTTTTGGTTTGCCAAACAATATCCCCATACACTTTCGCATCCCGGATAATAAGGTTGATGTCCTTGAGGCGAATTGTATCGCTAAAATTAAAGTGCGTTGAAAGCGTCAAAGGTCCCCATACTTCAGGTGGCATTGCCTTTGTTTCAACAGCCAGCCAATTCAAAAGTTCTTTTGTTTTCCCAACTGTTGCATTGACATGGCCAGCAAAGCCCTGAGGTGACGGCGATAAAGTAAAAGCACATTGCCCATGGCCAGGCAGATTTTTGAGGCTGCCTTCAATTTGTAGAGGCCCCTGGAGGTCAACTTTCAGATTGCCTGTCGGGTGAGCGGCGCCTATTTCAAATTGAGCTTGATGAAGAGAAATCCCTGCCGCATTTGCGACCACCGCAGCATCCATGCGAAGCGGCCCAGATAAAAGCGGCGATGCCTTATCTTGAGAGAAAAGGGTTTTAAGCGATTGCGGATCGCCCGTCGCTTTCAGAGCGCCTTTAAAAGTTAGAGAGGGAAGAGATAATTGGCCTTCCAGCGTGGAGGATACTCCCCCAACTTGAATAGTGAGGGCCACATCTTGAATATCCCCAAGCTCGCCGAGCTTCATATTTACCTTAACGTTTTGATCAAAGGCTTTTAGTGCGCCAACGATTGTATAAGGCCCTGCTCGCGTATCTAGCTTACTGTTAGCATTAATCTCTTGAATGACGAGATCTTTCCCTTTCTCATGGTAAACAAGGCGGCCCTGATGAACCTGGATTTTATCGAGCGCAACATCAAACTGTGAAGAAGTATTTGCGCTTGCTGAGGGAGACAGAGCCGATGTTTCATCACGTTTGAAGTCCCAGTTCACCCGGCCATCCTCAAGTTTTTCCAGGAAAATATCTGGATGATCCAGCTCAATGGTTTTAATTTTTATTTGCTTCTTCAGTAAGGGTAGAAAGTCAACAGATAGGCGTAAGCGCTTGACGCGAAGTAAATCATGGGGGCTGCCGCCGGAAAGGTTTCCAATACGCGCCTGTTCAATGGAGATTTGCGGGTTTGGCAGCAGAGAAAGGGAAAGGTTTCCTTCAATGGCTACATCCCGCCTCAAGGTTGCTTTGGCTTTTGCTATAATCTGGGGTTTGTAATCGTTGATATTTAAGAAGAAGGGAATGATCAGTAGTATCCCAAAAAGTATTCCTAAAACCCCCAGAAGGCCGAAAATGATCCGCCGTATTGGTTTGCCTCGGTTCTTAAATGCTGAATCTTTACGGGACATTATAAGGTTTCCTCAACCAGAAATTATTTTATGCAAGAAATTTGATCCACCCCCTAATGTTCCAGGGTCTTGATTCTCTCTTCAGGGAATCCAGTAATTTCGGTTATATCTTCAATACTCATCCCCCTGGCAAGCATTTTGTGAACCATATTCTTCTTTTCTTCTTCGTGTTTCTTTCTTTCTTCTTCCTTGCCTTTTTCCCTGCCTTTTTCGAGAGCCGTTTCGAGGGAATCCCGATCCGTGTAAATCTGTTTCATATAGGCGTAATAGCTATTCCGCTCCGCTGGCGTCATTTTTAAAATACTGAGCTTGTTCGCAACTTTTTCCATGTAAGGCGAATGGAAATTTTTCGGGATATCATCATGTTTCATGACGTACAGCCAATCGTCGATTTCCTTTTCCAAACGGTCATTAAACAAGGGAACCGAGATAAAGAAGTACTCCGGCAAGATATCCGTCGCATCAATAACCACATCCGTATGCGGATTCTTGATATGGACGGTCAGCTTCTCTTTACGTTCCAGGCCGCTAATGGTCGTTTGGCCGTGATGGATGGGTTCATTCCCTACCGGAAAATATAAAATGGAAATATGAAATATTTTGAGGATTTTGGTAAAATCCGTGCCTTCAGCGAGGTTATCAACAATCAGGCGCGAGGTGTTAAAGCATGCTTTATGAACAAAAGACTGCTGGATATTCCGGTCGATTTCAATGATATATTTATGATGCTCGTCGTCCTCTACGATCAAGTCGGCAAGGCTCCTTTTGCTCATGCTGTCTTCCTTGTTACTTTCCGTATCCAGCAAGGTAAGGATTTTAACATCCTTGTATCCCTGGGACTTAAGCAAGGCGGAAATAAACCCCTCAACGATTTCGTAGTCTCCCTTGTCCTTGAGGAGATACTTGATCGCGTAGTCAAAACTGATCAGCGGCTTATCGGTCATCTCCCATATCCTTATCTGTTTGATGGGTTTTTAAATGCTTCTTTAAGGTAAGTGTAGCACAAAATGCTCTTTAAGGGGGGAGTTTTGTCATGGCATAAGCGTGAGCTTAAAAAAACTCATAACTTGCAAAACTTTGCAAATTCTATTCAAAAGTGAGTATTGGTATTATCCATACATAAAAATTATGGAACGTATGCTGAAAAGGATGATCTCTTTGGAAGTGGACGTTGATAGCGAAGGCTATATTTCTTTTGTAGCGTCCTTCAGCCAAGCCCCTTCTTCTGCGCTTAAATGGGGTAAAAGCATTTCACGGACTTGAGCATGATAAGCATTGAGCCAGGCGCGTTCTTCCGGGGCCAGCATTCCCCTTTCAACTAAAGAAGTATCAATGGGAGCCTGAGTGAGGGTTTCAAAACCTAAAAGGGCGTGTTCCCCTCCTTGAGGAATTCCTTTCTCAACAACAATGACAAGGCTTTCAATGCGAATGCCATAAGCATTTGTTTTGTAGTAACCTGGTTCATTGGAAACAATCATGCCGGGTTGCAAGGCGATGGGGGAAGGGCTTTTGCTAATTCGTTGAGGGCCTTCATGAACGTTTAAATAACTTCCGACGCCATGCCCTGTGCCGTGATCATAATCCAAGCCCGCTTGCCACAGGGCATGACGGGCAAGGATATCCAATTGTGACCCTGTTGTGCCCGCAGGAAAGAGCGCTGTGGCAATGGCGATATGGCCCTTCAAAACACGTGTAAAGCGATCTTTTTGTTCAGGCGTCGGCATACCGATGGCGATAGTGCGGGTAACATCTGTCGTGCCGGTAAGATATTGCCCTCCTGAATCAAACAGATAGATTGAATTGGGTTCAAGGATCCGGTTGGTCTGGGGGGAGGCTTTGTAGTGTACAATGGGCCCGTTGGGGCCGGCGCCAGAAATGGTGTCGAAACTTGTATCAAGTAAAGAATTTTGTTGACGAAAAGACAAAAGTTTTTCGGCCGCATCCATTTCTGTGATGGCATTTGTCAGTACGGCGCCTGATAACCAGGCCAGGAAGCGGGTTACAGCTATGCCGTCTTGAATATGGGCTTGCCGTGCGCCCATCGATTCTACGGGGTTTTTTAACGCTTTGGGGAGCGCACAAGGGTCAGCGCCTTTAATAAGATGGCAGTTTTCCAGTTGATTGAGTAAAGCGAGGGGTATGAGGGCAGGGTCGATTAAAAGGGCGGTATCTTTCAGGTTACCCAACCACTCTTCCAGAGAACCAGGATCCGCCAGACGAACCTCATTGCCCAGATAGGTTTTCATATCAGGTGAAATTTTAGCAGGGTTCATAAACAAATCAACGGATGTGTCTGTCCAGATTATAGCAAATCCCTGGGCAACCGGGGTATGGGGGACATCATTGCCTCGAATATTCAAAAGCCAGGCAATGGATTCAGGCGTTGTTAAAATAGCCCCGTCAGCCTGTTTTTCTTGCAAGATTTTTGCGATATGCTGACGTTTTTCTTCTGAAGAAACGCCAGCATATCGTATTTCATGGGCTAGAATAGGACTAAGGGGCACGGAAGGGCGCTCTATCCAAAGCTTGTCGATGGGATTCCGGGGAGCAGGAATGAAAGAAGCCCCAACGGCTTCACATACTTTTTGAGCGTGCGTTTTATCATTCAGGGTATGAAGCCAGGGGTCATAAAAGATTTTTTGCCCTTCCGCCAAATGGCGCCTTGCCCATACGCAAGGCGGATAATCAACCAGGGAGCAAATTTCATAATTACTTAAATTAACCTGGTTTTTTGCTTGCAGGGTATACCGCCCATCCACAAAGAGGGCGGCTTTTTCCTGCAAAACAATAGCCATTCCGGCAGACCCTGTGAACCCGGTTAACCATGCCAGCCGTTCATCACAGGGTGCGACATATTCCCCCTGGTAAGCATCTGTACGAGGGATGAGAAACCCATCTCCTCCCCACTCACTCACCAAACGGCGGAGGTCGGACAAACGGCTTGTGTGGATAGGCATTGGAGACATCCTTACCTGGTTGGTTATCACTTTTTTTCGCATAATCTTACTATAATCCATTTTGAGGAAAGCGCCAGAATTATGTCCCAAAAGTTTCATTACGGGATCCTTTAGATAAGGCGCTTCATTAGAAGCGCTATAATAAAAGGAAAAAAGAGTATATAATTAATAATACAGCGGACACTGATAAATAGAGTCTCCTTGTTCCCCGTATAAAGCGCTTACTTTATAGATTCGTTTTGGCGGATGGTTATATGAAGAACGTTAGGGAATTTCAATTATGGTGATACCTTCTCAATTTCAGATGGATGAGCGTCAGGGGCCTGGCAGGCATAAAAATTCTGGCCAGCCTTTATTTTCTCCGGCCTTGCTTCCTGCAGCCGTATTATTTGATTGGGATAACACCCTTGTTGATACGTGGAAGACAATATTTTATGCGGTGAATAACACATTGCTGGCATTTGGTTTGGAACCGTGGACGGAAGATATTGCCCGTATCAATATTCAGCATTCCGGGCGAGAAGCATTTCCCAAGCTGTTTGGAGATAAAGCGAGAGAGGCCCAAAGTTTTTTTTACAGGCTTATTGAAGAAGACGAACTGCAAGGACTGAATCCGATGCCAGAGGCCGAAGCCTTGCTTAAACTCTTGGCGGGGAAGGGTATCCCAACCGGGGTCGTCAGTAATAAAAGTAGTTCTTTTTTACACAAGGAAGTCGCCCATTTGCAGTGGAAAAGTTATTTCGGGGTGTTGGTGGGAGCCGGTGATGCAGCCCGGGACAAGCCAGCAGCTGACCCTATCTTGCTGGCTTTACAGAATTTGAATGTGCCTGTTTCCCGGAAGGTATGGATGATTGGGGACGCTCCTGTGGATTGGGACTGCGCCATCGCCGCTGGATGCCAACCGATTGCGATTGGATCCCGATTTGAGTATTCATTCTCAGAACAGATTGTTTATGTTGAAAATTGTGGCGCACTGAAAAAAATATTCGCTAAAATGTGATTTCCCCCCTTGGTCTTTTATTAAATTCGTACTATTCATAAAAAAGAATAAAATTTTAATAAACAGAAGAGGGGTAGTGGACGGTGGCAAACGATAAGCCTGTGAATGTTCAAGATGTTTTCTTTAACCACGTGCGTAAAAATAAAACGCCTTTGACGGTTTTCCTTGTGAATGGCGTAAAATTACAAGGGGTTGTAACCTGGTTCGATGGTTTTTCAATGCTCTTGCGTCGGGATGGTCATTCTCAGCTTGTCTATAAACATGCCATTTCTACTGTCATGCCTCAAGGATCGATTCAATTGTTTGAATCCTGCGCTCAGTCTGCAACCGGAGATTATGAAGAATGCAAAGAAGAAGATGAGGTAGATTAACCCGATTGCTTAATGCCGCTTCGTCTTCATTTTCATCCCCCCGTACAGGGGTTATTCATGTCGCCTTCCCAACACAACCAGCGCAAGCAGGAGCGTCCGCTTCCGCCAAAACCCGAAGTTTAACGGGTCGTTTAGAAGAGGCTATTGGCCTTGCCCTTTCTATTAACCTGGATGTTGTTCATAGCCAGGTTATCCAGTTACATAAAGTTGCCCCTGCGACCCTGTTAGGAAAGGGAAATGTGGCAGAGATCGGCGTCCGCGTTCAGACGCTTGATATCTCTCTTGTGGTGATGGATAACGCCCTCACGCCTATTCAGCAAAGAAATCTGGAAAAAGCCTGGGGATGCAAAGTGATTGACCGGACGGGACTCATCATTGAAATCTTTGGGGACCGCGCCCGTACTGCTGAAGGATCCCTTCAAGTAGAATTGGCCGCCTTGAATTATCAACGCAGCCGCCTTGTGCGGTCGTGGACCCACCTGGAACGGCAACGGGGGGGATTTGGGTTTATTGGTGGGCCTGGTGAGTCTCAATTGGAACTTGATCGCCGATTGATTGACGAGCGAATCTTGAAAATCAAGAAAGGACTTGCGCAAGCAAAACGGACGCGCGGGCTGCATCGTACAGCGCGCAAACGCGTTCCTTATCCCGTTGTCGCTTTGGTTGGTTATACGAATGCTGGAAAATCCACCTTATTTAATTTGATAACTAAAGCAGGCGTATTTGCGGAAAACCTTCTCTTTGCGACGCTGGACCCGACCATGCGTCAGGTCAAATTACCAAGTGGCCGACAGGTTATTTTGTCAGATACGGTTGGCTTTATTTCTGACTTGCCAACGCAATTGATTGCTGCATTCCGGGCTACGTTAGAGGAGGTTTGCGCGGCTGATTTAATTCTGCACGTTCGGGATATTGCTCATGCGGACACCGATCATCAAGCTCAAGGCGTCTATCAAACGCTCGAAGAATTGGGGATTATCCGCCCCCTGGAATCCGGGATACTTCTGGAAGCGTGTAATAAACTTGATCTCTTAAAGAGGGATGCGCTTGAAAATTTGGAAAATCGCCTGAAGCGGGATGACAACGTGGCGCCTGTTTCCGCTCTAACAGGCCAGGGTATTGATAGGCTGTTGGCGCGCATTGATGAAAAGTTGAGAGAAAAAGGAACCATTGTTCAAATCATAATCCCGTCGTCTGAGGGGGAAATGCTGGCCTGGTGTTACCGCCAGGGGGTGATTGTGGAGCGTCAGGATGATGGAGAAGTTATCTACCTGACATTACGGTTAACATTAGCTGACAAGAACAAGCTTGTGGAGCGGTTTGGAACATTCTCGGAGGTAAAGGAAATTGTTTAGAGGGCGTTCGCAAAGTTCTCTTCTGGGATGCCCTTGACATCATTTTTTCTTCCCGGCATTCCGGATATTCCTATATTAAGAGGTAACGCCAACAGATTATCTTTTTTGTAACTTGTTTTTAATGATGCTTCCTACCCCTTGACATATCCTTTTAACCTTTGAGACAATCTATACGCATGCAGCGTTTCTATAATAAATTACCTTAATATTCAAGGAGATGAAATGGACGGCGTAAATTTAGCCTTTTCTTCGGCCATTCATCCTCAAAATCTCCTGCTCTTATTAGGACTATCTTTCTTCTTAGGATTGGCTTATGAAGATTTATATGGACGTGGCCAGCTTCACCATCCCGGGGGTGTCCGTACCTTTCCTTTATTATCCATGTCGGGTGTTTGCCTTTTTTTGCTGGAACCTCAGTATGGCCTTATTTTTGCTGCTGGACTCATTATCCTGGGCTTGTGGCTTTTAGCTTATTATCAATATCATTTGCGCCACAGCGCCCGTAATGAAGAGTCTGCAGGCGGCTTGGTGGCCCTCACGTCTAACCTTCTCGCTTATTTATTGGGACCGATAACTGTCTTGGAATCGAGCTGGTTTGCGATTGGTTTGACAGTTAGCACAGTCCTGTTTTTAGGGGGACGGGATCGTTTGCATGACATTGCGCGTCAAGTTCCAACAGACGAAATTACCGCTACAGGAAAATTTTTAATTCTTACCGGCATTATTTTGCCCCTTCTTCCCAATACGCCGGTTACGGATTTTACGCCTATTACGCCCTATCAAGTATGGTTAGCTGTCGTTGTTGTGAGTGGCATATCCTATGCAACCTATTTGATTCAACGGTATAAATCTGAACAAGGGGGTATTTGGTTAACTTCCGTCTTGGGGGGAATTTATTCGTCAACGATCACCACGGTCGTTTTGGCGCGCTATGCAAAGAAAAACCGCATTAACCCCGAGATGTTCCATTTTAGCATTCTTCTGTCAACATCCATGGTCTATGTGCGGTTGCTTGTTGTCATTCTTGCTTTTAACTTTTCCCTTGCCAGGCAAATGAGTATAACCCTGATTAGTCTTTTTTCTATTTCATTGGTGATGTCTCTGTTCTTATATGGAAAAAGCCATAGTAAGAGGAGTAAAGATAAAAAAGTGATTGTTACGCAAAAAAATCCCCTCGAATTAGCTCCAGCCCTGATTTTTGCAATTTTGTTTGTGCTGGTCTCCTTGGCGACTGCCTGGGCAAAGAAAAACTATGGTGATGTTGGTTTGTATACCTTGGCGACGATCATCGGGATATCTGATATTTCCCCGTTTGTGGTGAGCCTGGCTCAAGACAGCGTCTATGGCTTAAACCCAAATGTTGTTTCCGCATCCATTTTGATTGCGACATCTTCAAATAACCTGTTGAAAGCGGTTTATGCGATGATTTTTGCTGGCCTGCGATTAAGCCTTATTCCTGTTTTCCTCCTCATTTTTCTGGCTGTTGCTGGATGTATTCAGCCTTTATGGGACCTTTGGGGATAAAAGAACGTAAGGATACGCTTTTTAGGGCTGAACTGGCTATAAAATAGAGCTTATTGATAAAAATATAAAATTTTCCCCTTTTTTCCGCACGATAATGCTCGCTACCCTTCACTGTTCCCTTTAAATAACGCTTATCCCACTTTTTTTACTTGGTTCTGAGGGGGAGTTAAGGTTAAAGTTATAAATGAAGATGATTAGATTTATGATTGGACACGTAAAGGTGGCATATTATATGTTAAATAAAAAATTTGCAGCGCCACAATTTTCCGCCAGTCTTTTTGGGGGCAAGAGAGGATGAACTCGC
>CAYRJJ010000002.1:30540-65666 GCA_964424515.1 uncultured Candidatus Finniella sp.
GAGGGATGCATACTCCCGCACTCATGCTTTCTCATCCCTATATTAATATTAATGTATCCGTGATGGATGAGCTTAAGGCTTTTTTGCGCTTAAAATTCAAGCGTGGTTTTAGCTCCGGCATGTCATGGACTGTTATGGAGAATATTGCCTTATGGCTAAAAAAATGCTTATTGATGCAACGCACGACGAGGAAGTTCGGGTTGCAATTGTTGATGGCAACCGGCTAGAAGAATTTGATTCGGAAACATCGACAAAACGACAAATTAAAGGAAACATCTATCTTGCGAAAGTGATTCGGGTTGAGCCGTCGTTGCAAGCGGCTTTCGTTGAATTCGGCGGAAATCGTCATGGATTTTTGCCGTTTGGGGAAATTCACCCGGACTATTTCCGTATTCCCGTATCGGACCGGACGGTTCCTGAAAGTGAAACAAAATCGACGGCGGATACGCTGACGCCTGACATGGATTTAAAAAAAAGAAAGCCTAAAAAGGCTAAAGCCATGGAAGCTGAACCCTCCTTAACGGGGGAAGACGCAGGCGCATACCCGCAAGCCAATCTCGAGTCCCTATCCCTACCTGCAGACGACTCTGAAGACTCAGGAATCGACCTTGTGGATGAAGATGAACTTCCTCCCCGTTGTTCCCGTAATTATCACTATAAAATCCAGGAGGTTATCAAGCGCCGGCAAATCATGCTGATCCAGGTGGTTAAGGAAGAACGTGGCAATAAAGGCGCAGCCCTGACCACATATTTGAGCCTTCCTGGTCGTTATTGCGTTCTGATGCCGAATGCAGGCCACCGGGGAGGGGGAATTTCCCGGAAGATCAGTGATGGAACGGATCGGCGCCGGTTGCGTGATGTTTTAAAAGAGCTGGAAATCCCGGAGGGGATGAGCCTGATTGTCCGCACAGCCGGTCAAGAGCGTAATAAGCTGGAAATTCGCCGCGACTTTGATTACCTCCTTCGTTTATGGGAGGAAATTCGGGAAACAACGCTCCAGGCTACGGCGCCTGCATTAATTTATGCGGAAGGCGACTTGATTAAGCGGTCCATTCGGGACATATATAACCGGGATATAGATCAGATTCTTGTGGAGGGAGATGAAGCTTATAAAGCCGCCAAAGCCTTTATGAAAGCCTTGATCCCGAGCCATACAAAGAAAGTTCAGCCTTATAAAAATTCGGTTCCCCTTTTCTATCGTTATAAAGTTGAAGAGCAAATTGATGCCATGATGAATCCAATGGCAAAATTGCCATCGGGGGGGTCGATCGTCATCAATCCAACAGAAGCCCTGGTTGCTATTGATGTTAACTCTGGCCGGTCAACCCGGGAACGTCATATTGATGAAACGGCGTTCAAGACGAATCTTGAAGCGGCTGACGAAATCGGTCGGCAAATGCGGTTACGTGACCTGGCCGGGCTGGTCGTTATTGACTTTATTGATATGAACGACCAAAAGCATATCCACGCTGTTGAAAAGCGTTTAAGGGATGCGACATGTCATGACCGGGCCCGGATTCAACTTGGTCATATTAGCCAATTTGGATTATTAGAGTTAAGCCGTCAACGTTTGCGCCCCAGCTTGATGGAAACAAACTCATCGCTTTGTGATCATTGCCAGGGAACCGGATTGGTTCGTTCAGTAGAATCTATGTCGCTGCTTGTTTTGCGGGCAATTGAGAATGAAGGAATTGAAGGGCGCAGCGCTGAAATTGTCGTCACCGTTCCGACAGGTATTGATTTGTACCTTCTGAACCAGAAGCGCCCCTCTTTGACGGCTGTAGAAGGCCGCTATCAAATGCATGTTATTATTGCGCGGGACGACGCACTCCGGTCTCCTGATTTTCGTATTGAATCTTTGGCGGAGCGGAAAATTCCTCTCACCTTGCCTCAATTGCAACCCCTCCCTGTTTCTGAAGCCATTGACGAGGAAGAAAGCCATGTTTCCCAACACGACTCTTTTCTTGAAATTGAGGAAGGAGAAAACAATACGCCTCACCCTGTCGCTCAAGGGGAGGGGGGCGGCCGCCGTCGCCGCCGTCGCCGTCCGTTTTCCAAACGGCGGGATCAAGAGCATTACCGGGATCAAAATCAAAATGATCACCCGGGAGGAGATCCTCAGCTTTCCGGAACAGGGTTCCCGAAAAGTTCTATATCCATAGAAGAGCAAATCGTTACGGAAATTATGAGTTCAACGCAAAAACATAAAGAAACGCTTGAAGTATTTGCTCATCAGGAAGACAAGCGGGAAGTGAAGGCGGGTCAGCCTGAGAAAGACGCCGTCAGCGCAGATCCCGCGCGTCGCCGTCGCCGGCGAGGCCGTCGTAACAGCCATCGCCATTCACAACAGCAGGGGAGTGAAGGTCAAAATACGCCTTCAGCGTCTCCTGTTACGGGTACGCCTTTACAGGCCAGGGCTGTTGCGGATTCTATACGCCCCTTGAATGAGGGGGATGATTTCAGGTTCAAACCAAGGGACATCACTGTACCCGTGACTTCTCTGCCAGAAGGCGCAGAATCTTTTTCCAAGAAAAATTCACATGGCCGATGGTGGAAGCGATTATTGGAATCGTGAGGTAAGGGGTCAATTCGTATCTTCAAGGGTGATGAGAATATAACCCTGAAGGGGAGATTCAGCATGCGAAAAATAATCATGAGCCTGCTTTTTCTCCTATTAAGCAGTTTTGTATCTCCGGGGTGGGCCGGCTTACCTCAATTTAAACAGGGGAGCGTTCTCCTTGATGATGAAACGGATGATGCTTTTAAACAGTGGATCCAAAAAATCTTTACGGCTGCTGGCTTAAAGCAGTATCAACCTCATATTTATATCATCGTCAATCATGAAGTGAATGCCGCTGCTTCTGTTGGAGGAAATATATTTATTTATTCCGAATTCCTGATGAAATGTGACAATGCTGATCAATTCCTGGGGGTTATGGCCCACGAAGTCGGACACATTGCGGGCGGGCATATCTCTCGTATGGATGCGGCTCAAAATCAAGCCATCGTTCCTGCGGCTGCAGCTGTTATTTTAGGGGGCGCTCTGGCTTTGGCGAGTGGAAGCCCAGCTCCTTTAGAAGCTGCGCTTGCCGGTAGCGCCCATGTTTTTGAGCGGGGCATGCTTAAATTTTCCAGGACGCAAGAATCTGCGGCTGACCAGGCTGCCCTCACCTATCTTGAAAAACTGGGGTGGCCCGCAGAAGGCTTGTCAGATTTTCTGGATAAAATCAGCAGGTTATATGGGGTTTCCTCACGGGTTGATCCTTATTCCGTGACCCACCCTTTAACGTCTGACCGGATTCAAAGCGTTCATAGCCATATCACAAAGTGTTCCCGTAAAAGGCGATCTGTTCCCGTTGAGATTGAGTCCAGGTTCCAGCGTATCAAAGCAAAAATGATGGCCTTTCTGGATCCGGTGAGGGCGTTGGCGACATACAAGGTAACAGATACCTCCTTGCCGTCCCGGTATGCGCGCGCAATTGCGCAGTATCGTTTGGGGCAATTCGCGCAAGCCCTGACGCAAATTGACTTATTGCTCAAAGATCATCCGAAAGATCCCTATTTCTATGAACTGAAAGGCCAGGTATTGTTTGAGACAGGTGACGTTGAAAAAGCTGTGCCTGCCTTGCAAACCGCTTCTTCCTTAAGACCCTGCAGTCCCCTGGTTAAGATTATGCTCGCTCATGCTTTGATTGAGCGCAAGTTTCCTGCAGGATCAGCCGAAGCTATAAAAATTCTGCTTCCTCTGACGCAAAAATATCCTCAAAATTACCCGATGGCCTGGCGGTTGCTGGCTACGGCTTATGGTAAGAACAACCAGGTAGGAGAGGCTGCTCTCGCGCTGGCTGAAGAGGCGCTTTTGCAGGAAAATTATAAAGCGGCGACTTCTCAAGCGAAGCGGGCGGTCTCATTACTTAAATCCAATCCTAAAGCTCTAACCCGAGCCAAAGATCTCTTGACGCAAGTTGAGCATAAGGCGGGAGCTTAGGCTCTATCCACTTTTGGTCATTTGTCCCTTCCTTAGGGGAGGGAACCCAGGCCATTAGGGTGTGGGCAATTTAAGAATTTGACCAATCCTGCGGGCAACCCTTAGAACTTTCTGTGCGGGTCAATTTTGTTCCCCGCTACGCCTGCGGCAGCTACGCCGCCGCGAGTCAGAAAGGATGATGATCATGGTCTCTGTTACCAAACATGCCATTTTGAAAAAGCTGGAAACCCTCTACTGGAGCGCTTTTCATGGCGGCAAATGGCATATCGCCTTGCAAGCGCTGGAACTGCAAGGAAAAAATATTGGCATGTTTGAAAAACCCTATCTTTCAGAAGTGATGCGTATCACGGGCATGACGGAACAGCGGGGCCGGGACTTCACAGACGCCAGGGAAAAGCTTGATCCTGAGTTAACGCATCCCCCGCCTCCTGTATAGGCTGGAGGTAAATCCTATCCTGTGTTCCTTTTATATCTATTAGGCTCTTTCGAAACCAAGAATTTTGGTCCAGGGCTAGGAAAAAATTTGTGAGTGACCGGAGTGTACATAAGAGTACATGAGGATCACGAGCAAGTTTTTGACGACGCCATGGGCCAAAAGGCGACGGTTTCGACTATTATCCCGATTGTTGTCCGTGTCAGCTTCTTGCCACCCGTTACGAGCCGTGAGGACGGGAAGCGGGGATCTGATCAGCCCCTGCAACCACGGCATCCCGCGCCGGCATCGCCAGGCGTAGAGGGGAAGCAGGGTCCTGGGAAGATGTTTGTTCATTGTATTAACCCATAAATCAAGGAATTTCCTGGAATCGGGAAATTTCACCCTCGCTTCCCGCCAGCGACCGTTGAGGGGAGGCGGGGACACTGACACGGACAACAATCGGGATAACGGATAAAAGGGAGGATGGGATTATACTAAACTCGGGCATAAATTGAGGTTTTTATTTCCCATTTTTCGTTCGCCCTCGCGCGTAGGTATCAGCTTGGAGCTGATACCGCAGTCGAAGGGTGGCACCGGTTGGCCAAATTTTTAAGCGTAACGCGAGGGGAGAAAATGACGATGACGCTATTGCCGCACACGTTGAAACAAAACTCTCATGTGATGTCTTATAAAAAATGAGGTATTTTACGGTGAGAACCTCCTAAAAATAGTTGGTTTAAGATGTTTTTCTTTGCTATATAAGTGATCAGGCGTGGAGGGAAGGGAAATTCCCGGCACGATGCCAGGGCGTGTCACCAATTGAAGGATTTTGTGGCGAGCATGGCGGGTTTTGAGAACCGTATCGCAAGAATACATTAAGGCGCATTTTTAAAAACGGAAGCGCAGAAAACCCCCATTTGCAAGGCCGCAAGCCGATCATTGATGACACGCGCTGACGGGTTTTCTATTCACTTAAACTAGGATTATAACATGAAAAAGATACTTTCAAATTCTATCGTCCTTTCCGCAACCCTTATCGCTGGTTTGATGAGTTCTGGATGTGCGCCCCGCATTGGGGCAAATAATGTTTCCGTTCAAGGCGTGGGCCAAATGAGCGAAACATTACGGGGCACTATTATTGCGGCGCGGCCCGTGACGATTTCCGCATCGAGCCACGGAACGGACAATCAACCCGGGGCAGGGGCCTTGCTTGGCGCTGTCGGGGGCGGGCTTTTGGGGTCGCAAATTGGCCAGGGTAAGGGAAGCGTTGTAGCTGGCGTAGCTGGCGCTGCTGCGGGTGGCATTGCCGGGCATATGCTCGGTCAAAAATTGACGGATCAAGAGGGCATGGAATACCAGGTCCAGCTGGAACGGGGTGGAATTGTCACCATGCGCCAGGGAGCGGATCCCGTGTTTCGCGTTGGCCAGCATGTTATGGTTATCAATAGCGGTCATGGCCAGGGACGGGTGATTGCGGATCATTCTTAACAAGGCTATGGAGGCGGGTTTTCGCGCCTGGTTTCTCTTCAATAGCTCTCTGCTCCGTTCGTCCTCGCGCGTAGTTCGCAAGCTTTTTTAAGCTGATTGCTACGCTCGGGGCGAACGGCGAGAGGTAAGCTGCTTTATGGTGCAGGCCGCGGCGCACTGCTGCGGTTGAAGCGCTTTGAAGCTATTTTTGCAAGCCCATTAATTCGGTTGCAATCCGCTCAATGTCTTGAGCGGCCTGGCTGGTCGGGTGGCTGCTTAATGTTGGCGTTTTTTTGAGGATGCTTTCTGGCACCCGGTGATCCTGGTGAATAATCCCGGCTAAAGGCGGGCTTTTGTTAAGAAACTGATGGCAAGCCCTGGCGAGCGTCGCGTAGATTTTCTTGCCGTGCGCGCCGGAGTCAGCCATATTCACGACAATATGAAGGGGGAGATCCGGGTTGCGCTGGTTCGTGACTTTAATAAAGGCAAGGGCATCCGCGAGCGAAGTGGGATCATCCGTCACAACAACCAGGCATTGCTGCGCAAAAGTTGAAAATTCCTGGATAATTTGATCCAGCCCTGCGCTGACATCCAGAATCATGTGGTCATATTTTGGGGCGATTGTCGTCAACGAGTTCCTCAAGCTCAAAATGCCCGTTTTTGATATGGCGGTAAAGACGCCATCGGTCGTATGGCCTGTAATGATATCAACAGGCGTTTTAGTATGCCGGTTCGCTTTGTAGCTTAAAATAGCATCTCCAAAAGTACACTTTTTTTTCAGCACGCTGCCTAAATCCCATTCCGGCTTTAATCCAAGCTGGATATCCACGTTAGCCAGGCCCAGGTCTCCATCAAAAAGCAAAACCCGCTGCCTTTGGCTCCCCAGCGCATGGGCAAGGTTAATGGAAAACCAGGTTTTACCTACGCCTCCTTTGCCGGAAGCGATGATCGTTGTATTGGAAAGGCGTTCTGAATCCATAAGAAAAAACCCGCTTTGTTACTCAGTTGACATAAAAGGAAGGCGCTGTCGTCCCTTCCTTTTATAAAGGTATGGCATATTGTCCCAATAAAACGTTAATAAGGGGATTTTTTTATCCCGCCCCCCTTTACACGGGCTTTATTCATATTTAAGCTGTGACTGTATACAATTTTAACGCAATTTTAATTTAAGGAGGTTATATGAAGCGCAAAATTTCTCTTTTGCTGGCAACGGTATGGGCGCAAGGTCTGATGGGGGACGCTTATGCTCATACCCCTGCTCAGTCCTATGCTCCTTCCCATAAGCCGGTACAGTTTTATGCAGGCTTGTCGGGGGGTGTTGAGCGCATGACGAGCCGGCAGAATCAAAGCGTATCTTATCCAGCTGGAGTTGGGCTTGGCGTGCCTTCAGATATTACCTTTTTGAGTAACCGCTCCCAGTCCAGCAAAAATGGCTACTACTCTGCATTTGGCGGAATGACATGGAATATACCCGATACCTCTCTTTTTTTAGGACCGGAAATTTATGTGGGGCGGTCTAATACGCAAATTGAGAACCGGATAACCGTTCCAGATGATGTTAACCTTGTCAATAGGGTTATGCAGACTTCTATCAGCGCCTCAAATTTTATTGGAGGTTCTATTCAGGCAGGTTGTAAGTTGCCGGCGCAATTGCGGGCTTACGTATTATTGGGCGTTGAATCCAGTCAGTTCCGGTATACGACCTTTTATGTTCCCCGCAGCCACAATGCGCTGACGGGTGGAGTTTCTCCAGACATCCCACCCGCTTCTTTCGCAGCAACAAAATGGTTGAGCGGGTTTTCATGGGGGTTCGGGCTGGAGAAAGAATTCAACAGCTTCCGGTTGGGAGGAGATATCCGCCTGATCCACTATCGGGAGCTGAAAGCTTCTTATGTCACCGACAGTGCGGATGCGATACACTCTCTTGAAACCATCAGTAATGCTTTTAAGCCAAAAAATATTCGATTTTCTATAAGATGGACTTACCTTTTTTAGCATTTATTAATCTTTATCAGGATATGCTCATTAAAGAATAGGGGAGTAATATACTCCCTTGTGAATTATGGGTAAAATTACGATAAGGAGAAAATGAAAATGAAAAGGAATGCAAAAATATCTGTTCTGATCTCTACGGCTTTTTTGTCGTGGATAGGAGGAACAGGGGCCGCTTTTTCTGCAGATTTGCAGAAAAGCGCAGGCGGGTTTTATAAGCAAGCCATAAATGGGAAAATTGAGGGAGAAATGTTGCAGGTAGGGCCTGCACAGGGAAATGATTTGGTTGATTTACTTGGCGCATTAGAAAAAAGCCCTGAGCAAAGATTCAAGAAAGCTGCAGGCGACGCTATACGCACCTATCATGCTACTGGTGGGGCCCCGCGCGTTAAAGTGCAAGCGGCAATAAACAAATTTAATGAAGTGGTCGGGGCTGCGGAAAACTTGCTGACAAGCGAAAGAAAAGTTTTGCAGGATCATCGTCAGGAAATAGTGGATAATGCAGAATGGGACGAGCTTGCCGATAGCGTCGTATTTGCGCGGGATATATTAGCAAGGGAAGGCGAAGGAAGAGAGGGAGGAAATAGCCACATTACGATGCCCGTTGGCGTATATAATACGCTCAAAAAAGCTATTGGTCAACCAGAAGACCAATCAGGCGCCCCTGCAATACGTGTTCCGTTAAATGAACTGAAACAACTTCATGCAGCGGTTGCGAAGAAATTAAAAGAAGAAGCCGCAGGAGAGGGGTCGCAAGCCTTAACGGCAGGCCAACATATCGTCCTATTTAAAGGAGAATTTGCAGGTATTCAGGATGATAATGAAAGGGTGGCGGCACTGGAGCAGCTTATTAACAAGCTGATCGTCATAGGGGGCGGCCAGCAGCTTCCTAAAAATGAAACTCTGGATCTTCTGAAGTTTCTCTATAATGTTCAGCTGGATGAAGGAATAGATGGCAGGATAAGAATGTTCTGTGTGTATTTTCTTCAAGAAATAGAGAACAGTACCCTTTTTGCTAATGTAATGGTTGTTTATAACAAATGGCTCAACGATGCTGAGAGAAACAAGCATTTGATCCTCAGTGGAAATGCCTGGAATAAAGTCAAGGCTTCGGGAGATATCGAAAAATTTTCTTATTCTTCAGCGCAACCCTACTTTAAGGATGCAACGGCTGTTCCTCTGATCAACTTGCTGGCAAAAAGTTTGATCCCTCTTTTTAAGAAAACGGATCCAAGGGAACTCACGAAGTGGAGTGAGCTTATTCCTTTTACCCCTCATGATGTTATTTTAGCCATATACCATAATATTTTGCGTTATGACCTGGATGATGAGGAAAAAATTGAGCAGAAATTCGCTGGAGGAGCCGTAAAAAATAAACCTCAGATAATCTCTGCGTTTGTTCAGAATATCCGCACTGCAGCCTTAAATGATCATTTTGCTCCAGAACGCTTTGATGCAAAAAGCCAGCGCTTACAAGATGCACAGGACTCCATTGTAGGAGGACCGGGCCGCGTTGATGTATGGAACGGTATTTCATCTAATACCCTGCCGAACTTTAGCGAACACTCCATGCGCCAGGCTCTTCAAGCGGCACAGCCTGTGAAGAGAACATTTAAATTTGTACGTGAAAATATACCAACTTATGTATCTGATTATGTGGTTCCTCTTCATAAAGCCGTAGAGGCCCCTGCGGTAAAGGGTATGGCAAAGTTAACGCCTGAGTTTGAAAACAAAATTAAAGAAGAACTGGAAAGAGTCTTGGGAAAGAAACCTAAATTTGGTAATGCCATGGCGGCGGAGTTATTTTATAAAAAGGTAAGAAATGCAGTGAAAGATGAGAGCGAGATAAATGCTTATCTGCAAGACTTGCACGGAAAAGGCGAATTAGATGCCTACAAGTGAGCTTGTTTTTTCGTAAGGGAAACGTAACAATGCCGTATTCATCTCAGAGGCTTGTCCCTGAGGTGAATGCGTAATTTTTAGCATAAGTCGGTATCTACTTGATTAGTGTACATGTTGCGATGGTCTCAACCGTATGGGTAATTCTGCTTAGGGGGAAGCCCTGCCCATTTAAATCCAATATCTGTGCGGTTTTTAGGTTTGGGAGGTTTAACGTAACAAGAGATTTAAGGGCATTTGAAAAAAAAACCTCCTTTAACCCCAGGTCAAATGAGCTGAAAATGATATTGTTTAATGACGGAAGTGAAGCGATGAAATCAACAGCGCCTTGATCGGGCTTTAACGTTTCAGGGTACGTTAATTCCAGCGATCTAAGCTGCGTTAGTTGTTTATACATATTTTCTGAAACTTCTGCTTCATTTTCTGTAATAGAGAGCTTCAGCATTACCAGTTTCTTGTTGTTTGTAAATACTTCTTGTAGAAAGTTATTTGCATTAAAGGATAATGTTGCTTGCGTGTGGGGATTGGTTCTGATGTCTAAATAACCGAGCGACCCTTGGGTTAATAATAAATCAGGGCTTAGGTTGGAGTTCCTTATGACTAATCCCTTGAGATTTTTTGTATTAAACTTGACATTCGTGAGAGAGCAGGAAGCGATGTATAAAAATTTTAGATTGGTCAACAGGCTTATAAAAGGATGAGGGATTGGCTTTTCTTTTTTATCGGATATTAAATCATGGATAATTGTTCTCGAAATAAAAGAGGTAAGGTTTTGGGCTGATTTATAGCACAGGAGGAAAGAAAGTTGGTCTTTATAATCAAATAATTGATCCAGAATCAAACCACAAAGCTCACTAGGCAGGAGAAAAATGCCACTTAAAGGATCTTCCTCTTCCTCCTCTTTTATAGGTTCACTCATCTGGCGAACAATTTTCCCTGATTCATCTTCTCCCTCAAAAAAAGACTCAGCAGCATAAACAGGTAGAGAAAACGACAGAAGAAGGAATGGTAGAGAAAATAAAGATAACATAATGATGCCTTCCTTCTTTTGAGGCCTTTATAAGGCAAGCTTAAGTAAGCATGCATAAAAAATCAAGTGGAAAGCTGTATCACCGATTGCTAAAAGATTATAGGATAACCGGAATGCGCTTTCCCACTTCTATTCCGTCAGGGGTGACGGTGCACAAATAAGCCAGGGCTTCGACGCCCCGGGAGAAGGCATGGGCAGCTGTCGCCGCATAAACAGGGTCGAGGTCGGCCGCAAACTGGAAGTGGGTGCAATCGTCGCGTTGAATGATATAAAGCATGACGGCGCGCGCGCCTTCAGCGGCAACCGCTTCCAGTTCCCGCAAGTGCTTCGCTCCCCGCGCCGTGACGCAATCCGGAAACTCTGCGGCCGTTCCCCGTTTCAGATGGACGTTTTTAACTTCCACATAACAGGGAGGTTTATCCAGGCTGGTGAGCAACAAGTCAATGCGGGAGTTTTGTCCATACTTGACCTCCCTTTTGAGGGTTTCATAGCCGTTCAGCTCAACAATTTTCCCCTTTAAAATGGCTTCTTCCGCGAGCCTGTTTGGTAAGGCCGTATTGACCCCGACAGGCGTATCATCAATCTCGACAATTTGCCAGGCGTAGCTGAGTTTGCGGGATGGAGAAGGGTGATAGGATACCCACGCCCGCAAGCCTGGCGTTGTACCACCCAGGAGGGCGCCCGGGTTGGCGCAATGGGCTGTAATGATTTCGCCGGAATCCAGGGCGATATCCGCTAAAAAACGTTTATATCGTTTGAGAAGGCGGCCAGGGAGGAGGGGCGGAGAAAAGCGCATCACGGAAGCCTATGTAGAGAGTGATTTATAGATAAATTTCCCGGCGATGTCCAATGTGCATAAAATGAACGGTGACCACTTCATTTTCTCAGAAATCTCTACACGCCATTGCGCAAGAGTTCTAGTCAACCCCAAGTTCTTCCTTCACTGATTCAAGAGAATAGGTTTTCCCTCCTGTCCGTAAATGCTCTTCGTAAGCGGAAACAAGGAGGGAGTAGTCTTCTTCATCTTCTAAATACCGTTCAAGGGCCATTTTAATAAAGTAACTCTTCGGCCGATGAGTTCTGGCGCTTAAAGCCGATAACCGGTCTTCCGTTTTTTTGGGTAACCGCACGCTTAATATTTCTCAATCTCCTATTCTTATAGGGTATAATATAGCTCTTTTAAGGCGTATTGCAAGTATTACATAGGCTCACAAAGATTCTCAATTTTCCGGACTTGCGTCTATATGAGCTGACGCGCCTGGAGGCGCCCAAGGTTCATAATCCTTATGGGGAGCAATTCCTTGTAACCCTTTTGGCTGGGGGGCGTCAGGCGTTCCGGTCAAATTGGGTAAATGACCTTTTTCCCAAAGGTAAGGGCACCGGAAGCCAGGAGTCCCTGAGGTTATAAAATGCAGCCATCCATGCCACTCCGGCGGGATTTTTGAAGCTTCTGCACGCCCTTTATAAATGACCCAGCGGCGGGGCTTTCCATAGCGCATCCTTTTTTTATCTTCATAATACTTATTGCCTAAGGTATCCTTCCCCACCAAGCGGCCGCGCCACCATGTGCGGCAAAAAATAGCAATATTCATAAAACCCTCTCTTCTTAGTCCTCATTCTAACGGTTTTTCTTGCGGTTGACGAGGAGAGAGTGGATAAATCAATCCGGGAAGTAGCCAGTTTTAAAGAACCCCTTAATTTTAATACAATAAATATTAAATAACTTTAAATAAATCAAGGGATTTCTGTAAAATCCCATTGACTCCCATATTATCCCATGGTATCCCATAATAGGAAGGTTGCGGGATTGAATGGCATTGTTTTTATCTACATTTCTTAACAAGATTGATAAAAAAGGACGGGTTTCCGTACCAGCGTCCTTTCGCACATCCTTGTCTTCCGGTCAATCCACTTCCCGTGAAGAGCCTTCTTTTTCAGGTATTGTCGTATTCCGGTCCCTTAAACATCCTGCCCTGGAAGGGTGTAGCGTGGACCGGATGCAACGCTTAAGCAACAGCATTGACCGCCTCGATTTATTTTCTGATGCCCAGGATGATCTTGTTTCCGCCATTTTTGCCGATTCTCACCTCTTGCCCTTTGATAGTGAGGGGCGCATCAGTATCCCTGAAGATTTTTTGACATTTGCAAACCTGACGGAACAAGTGGCTTTTGTGGGCCGGGGAGCAACGTTTCAACTGTGGTCTCCTGATATATTCCGGAAAGTTCAAACCGAGGCCCGGGCGCGCCTTCAAAAAGAAGGCCCGGGCGTGAGGTTGAGTTTGGAGGAAAAGGCGCTGTGAGCCATATTCCCGTCCTCTTGACAGAAATGCTGACAGCGCTCGCGCCCAAAAAAGGTGAAGTTTACGTAGATGCCACCTTTGGGGGCGGCGGCTATAGTCGGGCCATTCTGGAAGTTGTTGATTGCCGTGTTATTGCGCTGGACCGGGACCCAGCTGCTGTTGCCAGGGGTAAAGTTCTGGAAAGAGAGTTTCCTCAGCGGTTTCAGATATTGCAAGGCACGTTTAGCCAGTTAAAAGATTTGCTAGACAGTATCGGCCTTTCAAAAGTTGAGGGGTTCGTCTTTGACTTAGGCGTCTCATCTGACCATATTGATACGCCAGAGAGAGGCTTTTCATTTCGCTTTGACGGGCCTTTGGACATGCGGATGTCACAGGAAGGCTTAAGCGCAGCGGATGTCGTTAACACCTATTCCGAGCAGGAATTGGCCGATATCATTTTTCGATACGGGGAAGAAAAAAAATCCCGCCTTATTGCGCGCAAGATTGTAACAGCGCGTCAGCAAGAACCTTTTCACACAACGTGTCAATTAGCCAACGTTGTGCAATCCGCCGTAAAAAGGGTAAAGGATGGGCAAAACCCGGCGACGCTAACATTTCAAGCGTTGCGTATCTTTGTTAATAATGAATTGGGTGAGATAGAGAAGGGATTGAAAATTGCTGAGGACTATTTGGCGCCAGGTGGCCGCCTGGTCGTTGTAACATTCCATTCTTTAGAAGATCGGCTGGTCAAGCAATTTTTAAAGTCCCGCCAGGAGGGAGAGCGTAAAAAGTCCCTTTATTCCCGCCATTTGCCAGATCCGGGCGGGGCAGGAGGTTTAACGCCAACATTTGCGCAAAGGAAAGGAACAGGAACCCCCGTCAAGGGAATGACGCCCGGGGCCGCTGAGTTACGTTTGAATCCGCGGGCGCGGTCTGCGCGGTTGCGGACAGCGATTCGATTGCCCGCCTCAACTCAGTCTCCTCTCAATCATCAAGAAAGAGAGGGCTGATGCAGCGTCCAACATTACTTTTTGTGTTTATAGCGGCGGGTGTCGGATTGGGGCTGTTTCAGTTGAAATACCAGGTGATGAACCTGGAACAAGACCACCGCCGTATCCGTAAAATAATTCATGAAACAGATGAAGCGATCCATATTTTAAGGGCGGAGTGGGCGCACTTGAATGATCCGAAACGGTTGCAAGGTTTGTGTGAGCGCTACCTAGCGGTATCGTCTATTCAAGGATCCCAGCTGGTTTCGTTACAACAGGTTACAGAAAATGAGTCAGGGGGATCCCCGGGCTATGACCGGCGAGCTATGGACCAGTTGGTGGCAGATTTGGTTTCTGACACTACGTTAGCCGCTTTGAATGAATAGGTAATGGTATGAAGCATCTCATGGTAGAGCCTTTACGAGCGTTGTCCAAACATTTAAGCTTGTGGCGTCAGGTGATGCGGGACCGGAATGTCCTGGAAATGGCGAAGAACCGGTCTTTGGTAGCCGGGGCAGCCTTTTTTGTTGCTTTTTTGCTAATTTTTGTGCGTTTAGCTGATGTTATGGTGATCCGGTCTCTCTGGGAACCTTCTGATAATGGCCTGCCTCATACGGGGACTGCTTCCGTGAAGGGGGGGGCACGTGCAGATATCCTGGATCGCAATGGAGAAATTTTGGCAACCCATTTGGTGACCGGGTCGGTCTATGCGAATCCGAGAGTCATTATCAACGCAGAAGAAGCAGCAGCCAAGCTATCTGGCCTTATCCCTGAATTAGAATATAAAAGCGTCTTAAGAAAACTATCTTCCGGAAAAAAAGGGTTTGTATGGGTTGTCCGTCACATTTCCCCCAAACTTCAGCAAGCCGTCAATCATCTCGGGATCCCCGGGATTTATTTGCAAAAAGATGAGCGGCGCGTCTATCCGTACGGGCCTTTAGTATCCCATGTTTTGGGGTATTGCGGCATTGATAATAACGGGTTAGCAGGCGTTGAAAAATATTTCGATGAACGTCTAAACCACACCCGCGACCCGTTGTTTTTGTCTATTGATATGCGTGTTCAGCATATCGTTCACGACGAATTATCCAAGTCTGTTATAGAGTTTGAAGCCGAAGGCGGAAGCGCGATGGTTATGGAAGTCAAAACAGGGGAATTACTGGCGATGGTTTCGCTGCCAGATTATGATCCAAATTTGCCGAATCAAAACCAGGTGAGCGCCACTTTTAACAGGAACACATTAGGGACGTATGAGTCAGGATCAACTTTCAAGATTTTTAATACATCAATTGCCCTGGAGACCGGAATTGCTTCCCTTTCCAGCCGTTATGATAACACCTCTCCCATCCGTGTTGGTCGATTTTTGATTAAAGACTTTCGAGTGCCGAAGAGGGGATTACTAGATGTTCAGGAAGTGTTTATTCACTCTTCCAATATTGGTTCAGCTAAAATGGCGCTGAAATTTGGAGCGGCCGTGCAGCAGAAATTTCTTGATAAGTTTGGATTATTAAAGCCCCCCATACTGGAGATCCCGGAAATAGGGTCGCCTTTGGTGCCTAAGGTCTGGCGACCCGCGACCACAATGACAATTGCGTATGGATATGGTATTGCGGTTAGCCCTTTGCAGCTTTTGAATGCCGTTACGGGGATTATCAATGATGGTTGGCTTCACCCCGCGACGCTTGTGAAGCGGAACCCACAATCCCGACCGGAGCCGATTCGCCTTATTTCTTCAAAAACATCTGCCAAGATGCGTGATCTCATGCGGCTGGTTGTGACAAACGGGACAGCTCGCCGGGCTAACGTTCCGGGATATGAAGTTTTTGGAAAGACGGGATCGGCCCATAAATTGCAAGGACGGGGATACGCAGATAAAGCAAAAGTAACCTCTTTTATTGGGGCCTTCCCAAAAAGTAACCCGCAGTATATTGTCTTATTGTTCTTGGATAATCCAAAACCGACGAAGAATACACATGGCTATTCAACAGGAGGGTGGAATGCGACGCCAACAGGAGGGCGTATTATCACCCGAATGGCGCCCTTGCTGGGCGTCATCCCTGTAATGGATGGAGAAGCGGGAGAAGCAAGAGTGCCCCAAACACAGTTAACTCAAGTCAACCACCTTGAGGATAACCTTCATGACGTTGACTGATCTTGCGCACCATTTGGGGCAGGGCGTCATGGGACAAGGAACCTTTCACAGCGAGCAGCTTCCTTTTTCTGGTTTGTCTCATGATTCGCGTGAAGTCAAGGCTGGTGATGTTTTTGTCGTGATACCTTGTGACCAGGCTGAGGCGCATGCTCGAGCTGCCTTGCAGGCAGGGGCGGTGACTATTATAGCTGAACCTGATTTTGTGGATGCGGTGCAAGGTAAACTGGAGGCGCCTCTTCTGAGCGTGGCTTCTGCCAGACGGGCTTTATCCCAAGCCGCTGCTCTGCTCTACGCCGGTCAACCGGAGGTCATCGTTGCCGTAACAGGGACGAATGGCAAAAGTTCAGTCGTTACTTTTGTCCGTCAAATTTTGCAAAAGCTCGGATTTTCTGCGGCGAGTCTGGGGACATTGGGGGTTGATCTCTCTTATCAAGCTCAATTGACGAGGGATCTTCCCACCACGAAATTAACCACGCCGGATGCCTTATCTTTTCATCAAATTCTAGACGCATTAGCAACCTCCCATGTTACGCATTGCGCATTTGAGGCGTCGAGCCATGGATTGGATCAATATCGCTTGCATGGCGTAAGATTGACAGCGGCAGGCTTTACTAATTTGAGTCAAGACCATTTGGACTACCACAATACGATGGATGCTTATTTTGAAGCGAAGGCTAAATTATTTATGGATGTCTTGCCTGCTGATAAAACGGCTGTTATTAATATAGCTTCCTCTTATTTTTCATCCTTGAAAGCAATGATTTTAGGGCGAGGGCAGACTATTTTGACTTATGGGGTTGATCAACCGGCAGATTTAATGGCCTATAACATATGCCTTACAGCTGACAGAATTAAATGTGACTTAACCATTCAAGGGGAAACCTGGCGTGATATTTGGTTAAATATAGTAGGCGCTTTTCAAGTAGAAAATGTTTTATGCGCTATGGGACTGGTGCTTGCATGCGGAACGCCTGCTTCTGCGATTGTGGAGGCGCTGCCCTATTTATGCAGCGCTCCTGGTCGGATGGAACTGGTAGGCAAAACGCCCCAGGGGAGCGCCATCTTTATTGATTATGCGCATACGCCCGATGCTTTAAGCCGTGCGCTACAAGCTTTGCGCAAGCATGTGACCCGGGACGGCCGCTTGAAAGTTGTTTTTGGATGCGGCGGCAACCGGGATGCGGGAAAACGGGCCTACATGGGAGAAGTCGCGCATACCTTGGCTGATGATATCTATGTCACAGATGATAACCCGCGGGATGAAGATCCAGCGTTTATCCGGGCGCAAATTTTGGTTGCCTGTCCGAAGGCGCATGAGATTGGCGACCGTCGTCAAGCCATTCAAACAGCGATTCAGCAAATGCGTTCCCATGACGTGTTGCTCATTGCTGGAAAAGGCCATGAACGGGGGCAAATTATTGCGGATCGGGTCATCCCTTTTGATGACCGGGCTGAAGCTCAAGCCATTTTAAAGGAAGGATGGGGGCATAATGGTTTCATCTAGCCTGAATCTCTGGACAAATCAAGAAATAACCACAGCATTATCGTTGTCTGGGGAATCCCTTTCATGGAGTGCAACGGGTGTTTCTATTGATACGCGCACCTTAAGGCCGGGAGATGTATATGTTGCCATTAAGGGGGAAACCCATGATGGCCATGCCTTCGTTGCTGAAGCTTTTAAAAAAGGGGCTGTTGCGGCGATTGTTGACCATCTTGTTATCAGGGATGTCCCCTTCCCGCAAATTGTCGTTGGAGATACTTTAAAAGCGCTTGCTCAACTCGGAACTTTTGCCAGGCAGCGCACAAAAGCTACAATTATTGCGGTGACGGGGAGCGTTGGCAAAACCAGCGCAAAGGAACTTTTGCGCCATATTTTGGGCGTGTTTGGAACAACTTTTGCATCGCCTGCAAGTTATAATAATCATTGGGGCGTTCCCCTCAGTTTAGCTTCTATGCCTCGGGATACGGTATATGGCGTTTTTGAAATCGGCATGAACCATCGGGGAGAAATTGCGCCGCTTGCTTCATTGGCGCGTCCGCACATTGGCATCATTACAGCTATTGCCGATGCTCATATTGGTTATATGCAGTCCCGCCAAGTCATTGCGGAAGAAAAGGCGGATATTTTTTCAAGCTCCCCAGCCCCTCGCCTCGCCATTATTAACCAGGATATTCCTGAATTTGACCTGATACAGGGTCGCACGGTGGCTTTCGGCGTCTCTCAAATCCTTGGTTTTGGGAAATCCCCAAAAGCTGTTGTCAGGTTGGTCACCTATCAGCCTGATCCAACGGGGTTAAGGGGGATTGTAACAGCCCATTTGGCGGGTCAAGATGTAGCTTATGTTTTGCCTCAGCCAGGAGAACATGTTGCCATGAATAGTTTGACGGCCTTAGCTGTAGGCGAGGCTTTAGGACTGGATCGGGGGCAATTGGTTGCGCAACTGGAAACTTTTTCTGCGGTTCAAGGGCGGGGGAAACAGCACCGCATCCCCATTTCAGGGGGAGAGATCCTGCTGATTGATGACGCCTATAATGCAAACTTGGCGTCAATGCACGCGGGATTATCGGTGTTAGCGTCAATCCCGGTTCATTCAAGAGGAAGACGGCTTGCTATTTTGGGTGAAATGCTGGAGCTTGGGAATCAGGCTGAGTCCCAGCACCAACAGTTAATGGAAGCCGTTTTATCGCATCCTCTTGACCTGATTTTTGCAGTAGGCGGTACCATCATGGAGACGGCCTTCAAAAAAAATATTCCTGCTGAAAAAATGGGTGGTTATGCCTGTAACGTTGAGGCATTGACGCCTATGGTAATGGATGCTTTGCGTCCTGGTGATGTTGTTTTTATTAAAGGGTCAAAGGGAAGCGGTGTGAGCAAAATTGTAGACTTGATGGTTGCCCAAGGAAATTTTAAAAATATTATAGCTTAAGGATGGAGTGGTTCGGTAAAAAATGCTCTATTATTTTCTTTTTCCTCATGCAGGGGAAATTGGTTTTTTTAACCTTTTTAGGTACTTAACGTTTCGCACAGGGGGCGCCATCTTAACAGCTCTGGTCTTGAGCTTTTGGTTAGGGCAGCCCATTATAGACTGGTTGAAAAGTAAACAAGGTAAAGGGCAGCCTATTCGGGAAGATGGTCCTGAGACACACTTGATAACTAAAAAGGGAACGCCGACAATGGGGGGAAGCCTCATCCTTCTTGCTTTGACGTTGAGTACCCTCTTATGGGCAGATTTATCCAATGCCTATATTTGGGTTGTTTTAAGCGTAACGCTTGGTTTTGGTATGCTGGGAGCAAGGGATGACTATTTAAAATTGACCCGGCAGAGTAGTAAAGGTTTATCCGTGCAGAGAAAGTTACTGGGCCAGCTACTCATTTCTGGCGTTGCGACATACTTTATTGTGGAGCTGTCAAGTGAAAATTTAGCAGGGGCTGTCGCTGTTCCTATTTTTAAAGATTATTTGATTCATATGGGGTTTTTTTACTATGCCTTTGGGATTTGCGTTATGGTTGGGGCGTCAAATGCCGTGAACTTGACAGATGGACTGGATGGCTTGGCCATTGTGCCTGTGATGATTGCAATGTGCTGTTTTTGTTTAATTGCCTATCTAGTGGGAAATGCAGTCTTTGCCAATTACCTTCAGTTACATTATGTGCCACATGTTGGTGAGCTTGCTGTTTTTGGAGGCGGGTTAATCGGGGCGGGGCTTGGGTTCCTCTGGTTTAATGCGCCACCCGCTAAAGTATTTATGGGAGATACCGGCTCTCTTGCTGCGGGGGGAGCGTTAGGGGCTATCAGCGTCATTACAAAGCATGAACTTGTTTTAACCATTATTGGCGGGTTATTTGTGATTGAGGCTGTCTCCGTTATTTTACAAGTCGGGTATTATAAATTAACGAAACGGCGGATTTTCCTGATGGCGCCCATTCATCATCATTTTGAAAAAAAAGGGTGGGCGGAACCAACCGTTGTTGTGCGATTTTGGATTATCGCTAGCATATTAGCGCTGATCGGCCTTTCGACCCTGAAACTGCGGTGAGTGTTTTGGTATATATCCGGGTACTGTACAACAGGAGCAAAAATTCACTGTAGGAGATCTATCCAAAAAGCTTCTTTTGTCCCAAAAGTGTGCGTTAATAACGTACTCCTGACTGTGTTCCTGGCTCCAAACAACAAAAAACTGCGCGAGTGGGGTAATTTTAGCAGCCTGTTTGTAAAATTCATTTTTAGACTATGCTCCGTAAATGGCGGATGTATTTGGAGGGTAATCCTTTTTATCCAGAATAGAAAATCTGGATTGATTGAATCTCCTCATCTTGCTTCTAAAAGCTGAACAATTTCTTGCGCTATGGAAATTTCTTTGACAATCTTGCTATGCCTTGGGGCGAGGCATATGATTTTGTAATGACAAAATGGCTTGAGATGGCTAATTTAAATTCAAACTTGATCAAGCATGAGAAAGGCTTTGTATTGAAACAAATGCGTTCCTGGTTCCCTGTTGAGGGGAAGACATTTGTTGTTCTGGGATTAGCCCGGTCTGGTCTTGCAACCTTGAAATGGTTGCTGGCAAGAGGGGCTTCTGTCATTGCCGTAGACGATGATCTGACTAGGGTTGCAGAAGCCAGGAGGCTGGGTGCGCAAAGCTTGGGGAACCTTGTGGAAAATCCTGGCGCCCTTTTGTGGCACCAGGTAGCGGCTCTTGTTCAAAGCCCGGGCGTTCCTTTGTGGTTGCCGGCGCCGCATCCTCTCACCTTACAAGCCCGACAGCGTGGCGTACCTGTTATTGGAGACGGAGATTTGTTTCGCTTAACTCACCCGGAAGCGCGATTTGCGGGCATTACAGGAACAAACGGCAAATCAACGACAACAGCTTTAACGGGCCATATTCTGAAAGCGTGCGGGCTTGATTGCCAGGTGGGAGGAAATATTGGGACGCCCATGCTCGACCTTCCTGCCGCTGGAATTTATGTTTTGGAATTATCCTCTTACCAGCTCGACTTATTTGAACCTCTGGATTTGCATGTAGCTGCATGGCTGAATATTGCGCCTGACCACCTGGATCGCCATGGCTCTGTGGAAGGCTATGTTACAGCAAAAAAACGGATGTTTAAGAAAAATGATCAAAAACAGGCAATCATTATCGGTGTAGATGATCCTTTTTCAGAAGCGGTTTGGCGTGAAATTTCAACCCACCAGCCCGTTATCCCTGTTTCAGTAAAACGCTGTCTTAATGCTGGAATTTATAGTCAAGAGGGGTGGTTGATGGACGGGCCGGAGCGCGTGCTGGACATGACGGTCTTGCCAACTTTAAAGGGAACCCATAATTTCCAGAATGCCGCTGTCGCTTATGGTATCTGTCGAGCCTTAGGCGTTGCTAAAACAGATATCGCGCGGGCAATGACGACATTTCCAGGATTGGCCCATCGTCAGGAATGGGTACGAAAGGTAAATGGCATTGACTTTATTAATGACAGCAAGGGTACAAATGCGGATGCGACAGCTAAAGCGCTGGCGACTTATGATCAGATTTACTGGATCGCGGGCGGGAAAGCAAAAAGAGGGGGGATTGATTCCCTGTCTTCCTATTTTCCAAAAATTGTGCATACTTTCCTCATAGGTGAAGCGCAAGATCAATTTGCCGCAACGCTGGAGGGGAGAGTGCCTTATACAAAATCAGGAGCCATAGAACAAGCGGTGGCTGATTCCTATCGACAAGCTTTAGCGGATGCCTTTGCCAATCCAGTGGTTCTATTGTCGCCAGCCTGCGCCAGTTTTGACCAATTCCAGGATTTTGAGCACCGGGGCAAGGTATTTTGCCAACTTGTTCAGGCTTTGGAGAAGGAAGCATGCTAAAAGGCTCTCTTTCTGTCACTCAGGCTACTCGGTGGAGACGCCACCGGGAAGTTTCGAGCGAGGCGATCCGTAAGCTAACAGATCTCACGGATATCCCTCTTTTTTCTCAAACCCCTTCGGTAAAAACAAAAGACGATATCTTTTCCCGTCGGGATACAAGCATTCTGGGTCGCTGGTGGTGGACAGTGGACCGTTGGAGTTTGGGGGCAATCGCTATTTTAATGGGAATTGGCGTTCTTTTAAGCTTTGCTGCAAGCCCGCCTGTTGCGGATCGTTTAAACCTGGGAGGTTTTTACTTTGTAAAGCGCCATGTCATCATGATATTGCCGACGCTATTTATCTTAGTTTCAACCTCTTTAATGGCTCCCCGGCAAATCCGCCGGCTTGCAAGCTTCATCTATTTCATCGGGTTAGTCCTCATGGTTTTGACAATCACGAATGGCATGGAAATTAAGGGTGCGCGGCGTTGGATGAATTTTGGAAATTTTTCGATTCAGGCATCCGAGTTCGTCAAACCGGCTTTTTCTGTACTGGTGGCCTGGATGCTGGCTGAACGTTATCGTAACCCTCATTTTCCAGGTATGGCGATATGCTGTAGTTTGCTCGGTCTTTTTGCTATTCTTTTGATGATGCAGCCGGATTTGGGTATGACAGTTGTGACCACGGCGGCGTGGATTGGACAGTTATTTATTGCAGGGATGCCCTTATTTTGGATGGGGTTTGTCGCGGCTATGGGCGTACTGGGGTTGATCAGCGCCTATTTTTTCTTTCCTCACGTGGCAAGGCGGATTGATCAGTTCCTGGATCCGTCAATGGGTGATCCAAAGCATGATCTTTATCAGGTTCATCAATCCTTGGAAGCCTTTATGAATGGGGGTTTATGGGGTCGGGGGCCGGGAGAAGGAACCGTTAAAAAATACATTCCCGATGGACATGCGGATTTTGTTTTTGCGGTTGCTGGTGAAGAATTTGGACTTATTTTATGTACAGTTGTTGTGGGGTTATTCGCTTTTATCGTTGTGCGGTCTTTCTTGCGTATTATGCATGAAAGCAGTCTCTTTGTAATCCTGGCGGTATGCGGGCTTATTATCCAGTTTGGCAGCCAGGCGTTGGTTAATATGTCTTCTACATTGCACATTATACCAACCAAAGGTATGACGATGCCGTTCATCAGTTACGGGGGTTCTTCTCTCTTGGCCCTTGCGATGTCAATGGGAATGGTTCTCGCCCTTACTCGCCGTCGCCATGGGGCAGCGGAGGTTTTCTAGAATTTTCTTGCAAGGATGTCCGTCACTGAAATACGTTGAATTGTTGAACGCTCTCTGGTCTCATCAAGTTATTTGTGAATAAAGTAAGGGGCTGAAAATCATACAAGAAAATAATGAGAAGTTCAATGCCTTCATGACCAAAACAATTATTCTCTCTTCCGGCGGAACAGGAGGGCATGTTTTCCCTGCCTTAAGCCTTGCAGCGGCATTACATGCCCGTGGATATCAAGTTGTCATCATGACGGATCATCGGGGGGAAGTTTTTCAAAAAGCAACAGGCGTTACAAGGGTTATTTCCCTTCCGGTTTGGCGGGGGAGGGGACACGTTCCTTTTGGCTCCGTCTTGTTGCTCACCGGGTTAATGGTTAGTTTTTTTGTTGCTGTGCGGCATATGGTTCGCCTTCGTCCTCTTGCTGTCGTGGGATTTGGCGGGTATCCCTCTATTCCGGCTGTACTAGCCGGGAAAATGATGCGCCTTCCCACGGCGGTGCATGAGCAAAACGCAATTTTAGGGCGTGCGAATCGTTTTCTCGCCCGGTTTGTTAAGCGCGTCGCTGTTTCTCACAAAGAAGTTAAGTTCACAGAGTTATTTCGAGAGAAAATCATTCAGACAGGAAATCCTGTGCGTAAATCCATCCTGACGATTCGGAAATTACCCTATCAGCCCCCAAAACCGGAAGACCCGTTTCGTTTACTGGTTATTGGCGGCAGTCAGGGCGCCCGCATTTTCTCATCCGTCATTCCGCAGGCATTATGCGGGCTGCCATTGGAAATCCGTCAGCGCCTTATTGTTTATCAGCAATGCCGCAAGGAGCTTTTGGGTATGACGGCAGAAGCGTACCGCCAGTGTGGAATTACCGCGGATATTCGTCCTTTTTTTGATGATATCGCTGACCGGTTACGGGAAGCGCACCTGGTTATTGGACGGGCGGGCGCTTCCACTGTAGCGGAGCTAACCGTGTCGGGGCGTCCAGCAATTTTAGTGCCCTTTGCAGCCGCAACGGATAATCACCAGCAAGCCAATGCAACGAACTTGGAACGCGGCGGCGCTGCATGGGTTATTCTGGAACGTGATTTTAACGTTGCCAAATTGCAAGGGATCCTCCTCAAAGCCATGATGGAAGGTCAAATGCTCCAGACCATGGCTAAAAAAATGCATCGTTTTGGACAACCAAATGCTTCTGTAAAACTTGCCCAAATGGTAGAGGGTTTGCTACCTTGAGTTGAGTATAGAGATATAAAAATTTTTCAACAGGGTTTGATCATGGCAATGATTAATTAAAAGATTAATATCTTAACAACAAGCGAAATAGGAAGAAAATATAGTTGCTTTAAAAACAAATAAAATAAAAGAGCCGAACCCAGAATCAGGCTGATATTCCGACCGCTCAACGACCTCATACCCTATACCCACTTCTTAACATAGCTGTTAAAAGAGATAAAGTCAACAAATTAAATTCAAAACCATCGTCAAATTTCATTTCAATCCTGTTGTAAAGCTTGCGCAAATGGGGGAAAGTTTGCTACCAAAGAGGTAAGTCCATTTTATTTAATGAAAGGGTTCATATCTCCATGCGTATACCGCCTCATACTGTTAAAATCATCCATTTTATAGGGATTGGCGGCATCGGGATGAGTGGTATCGCGGAAGTCCTGTATAATTTAGGCTATGAAGTGCGGGGTAGTGATATCGCAGAAAACGCTAACATCCACCGGTTACGGCAGATGGGAATCGTCGTAACTATTGGGCATGACGGATCAAATGTACAAGGAGCGCAAGTGATTGTCGTTTCTTCCGATATCAAACCGGCCAATATCGAGTTAAAGGCGGCGCGTGATCAAAGGATCCCCGTAATCCGGCGTGCGGAAATGCTGGCGGAATTGATGCGGTTCAAGCTATCTGTCGCCATTTCTGGAACCCATGGTAAAACAACGACAACATCCCTGATGGCGGCGTTGTTTGATGCGGCCCTTCTCGATGCCACGGTTGTCAATGGCGGCATTATTAATGCCTATGGAACCAATGCCCGCCTTGGAAAGGGGGAATGGATCATTGTTGAGGCCGATGAGTCTGATGGCAGTTTTACGAGGCTACCGGCGACGATAGCGGTGGTCACGAACATAGACCCGGAACACATGGATTTTTATGCAAGCTTTGACCATTTAAAAAAGGCTTTTGTTGATTTTATTGAGCGTATTCCTTTCTACGGCTTAGGGATTATGTGCATAGACCATCCAGAAGTTCGGGCCTTGCTCCCTCAATTGCTGGACCGGCGCATGATGACCTACGGTTTTAGTGAAGATGCGAATGTACGGGCGGTAAATTTGCGTCAAACCCGGGAAGGGACGACTTTTGATGTGGACATTACGACGCCTGCCGCTCTTGCCCATCGGGTCCTAGGCGGGGGATCTGTTTCCATTCTTCCCCGTAAAATAAAAGATCTGTTCCTCCCCATGATGGGTCAGCACAACGTTCAAAATGCCCTGGCTGTGGTTGCTCTTGCTCAGGAACTGAGCTTTGAAGATGCCATTGTGCGGCGGGCTTTTTCTGAATTTGCTGGCGTCAAGCGCCGCTTTACAAAAACAGGCGTGGGAGCCGGCATTACCGTTATTGATGATTATGCCCATCATCCCGTTGAAATTAAAACAGTCCTGGCTGCTGCCCGTCAGGCGACAAGGGGGCGCATTGTCGCTGTTGTCCAGCCTCACCGGTATACCCGGTTACATCATTTCTTCTCGGATTTTACTAGCTGTTTTGAAGGAGTCGATGCGCTCATTGTCGCGCCCGTCTATGCAGCGGGAGAGGCTCCTATTGAGGGAGCGACAGCTTCTCATTTGATTGAAGCAATTAAAGCTTCGTTCGGGTTTGAAGTTCATGAACTAGCGGATCCGGAAACCCTTGCTCCTTTAGCTTGTTCCTTATTTCCAGGGGGGCCGCAAGCGGGCGATATGATTTTGTGTCTGGGAGCAGGTACGGTCACGCAGTGGGCTGCAACCTTGCCTGATCAGTTAGAAGCCCTGGAATCTTCTCTCAAGAATCCTTTAAAAATAGCGCAGTGATGACCAGCTGGCATGATCACCTGCCTGTCGTTCGGGGACGGTATGTGGCAGGCGCCCGTTTAGCGGAGCAGACGTGGTTTCGCGTGGGAGGAGCCGCAGATGTTCTTTATCGTCCAGCGGATGAAGAAGACCTTGCCCGTTTTCTGTCAACCCGGCCTGACAAAATTCCTATCCAGGTTATTGGGGCAGGATCTAACCTCCTGGTTCGGGATGGCGGCGTCTCTGGCGTTGTCATTCGGCTGGGACGTGGTTTTTCAGATATTCGTATAGAAGGGGATCTCATTCATGTAGGCACCGGGTGCCTTGACCGCACGGTCTCTTTAACGTGCCGTGATGCGGGCGTGGGGAACCTGGAGTTCCTTGCGGGTATTCCCGGGACAATTGGAGGCGCTGTGCGGATGAATGCCGGCGCTTATGGCCGTGAAATAAAAGATATCCTTGTTTGGGCGGATGTTTTAGATTTACAAGGGGTGAGCCATCGGTTAACGCCTGAAGATTTAAAAATGTCCTACCGACACGCAAACTTACCAGAAGGATGGATCGTAACCGGGGCTGCCTTGAAAGGTATTGCCGGACAAAATCCGAAGGATATCGGAGATGCGATTGACGCTGTTTTGGCGATGAGAGAAGGAAGCCAGCCCATAAAAGGACGGACGGGAGGAAGCACTTTTAAGAATCCTGATCAACAAAAAGCCTGGAAATTAATTGATGCCGCAGGATGTCGCGGGTTGAAGATAGGGGATGCACAGGTATCGGAAAAGCATTGCAACTTCCTGTTAAACCTAGACCAGGCAACGGCAGATGATTTAGAATCTTTAGGGGAAGAGGTAAAGCGCCGGGTTTATGAGGCCAGCGGCATTTCCCTTGAGTGGGAAATCGTTAAAATGGGGCATGGCAGAAAGTAAGATAAATTTTGTACCCTAATAAATGAAGCAAAGAGGCAAGTTATGACAAAAAAGCGTGTAGCGGTATTAATGGGTGGGTGGTCTGCGGAAAGGGACGTTTCGCTGGACTCAGGGAGGCTTGTAGGCGCCGCCTTGCAGGAGTTGGGGCATGAAGTGATTCCCGTTAATGTGACACGTGACCTGAGCCATTTGGTAGCGGCCCTTACTCCCAAACCGGATATTGTTTTTAACGCTCTGCATGGCGTGGGAGGAGAAGATGGCGCCGTGCAAGGGCTTCTTGAAGTTATGGGCGTTCCCTATACGCACTCCGGGGTGGATGCTTCCGCTATTGCCATGAATAAGGTTCTTTCCCGAAGGGTTTTTGAGCAAGAAGGACTCTCTGTTCCTCCCTGGAAAGTTGTTTTCAGGAAAGACCTGGATGCCGTTCATCCTATGCCAATGCCTTACGTCATCAAACCCATTAATGAGGGATCCAGCAAAGGCGTTTATATCATTCGATCCGAAGCGGATTTTGAAAAATTTCAAAAAGAATGGCGTTTTGGGGAGACCATCCTGGTTGAAAAATTCATTGACGGCCGTGAAATTCAGGTTGGCGTCATGGGAAGTCGCGCCATTGGCGCTATAGAAATCCGGTCACGGGAAGCATTTTATGATTATACGGCGAAATATACGCCGGGAAGAGCGGAGCATATAATGCCCGCTCCCTTATCAGCCGACGCTTATGAAAAAGTATTGGAATTGGGACTGAAAGCCCATCAACTTCTTGGATGCCGCAGCGTATCGCGCTCTGATTTTATGTATGATGAGGCTCAAGATCAGTTTTATTTACTAGAACTGAATACCCAGCCCGGGATGTCACCTTTGTCGCTGCTTCCGGAAATAGTGGCCCATGAAGGGATAACGTTTAATCAACTTGTATCGTGGATGCTTGAGCAAGCTCAGTATGATAACAAGACATGCGTACACTAAGAGCAAAAAGACCAAGATCCCGGCCGCGCTCGGCCATACAAAAACGAGGCTCTCCCTTATGGCTGGTGGAAACAACCATGCATCGTTTCTGGTCTGCCTCCTGGATAAAAATGAGTTTCATTACCGGAATAGCGCTTTTTTCTTCAATGCTCTTGTGGTGGGCGGAATATCCTCAACGATTTGGTCATTTTGTTTCTCATTCCCTGGTTGCGGCAACAGGGCGGATGGGATTTTGTCTCATGGATGTATTGGTGGAAGGGCGACAAAATGCGTCGATTGAGAAAATTCTTAAAGTTGTCAATGGGCATCGAGGAGATCCTTTGCTGGCATATGACCCGTATGTCATTAAAAAGCAGCTTGAGGAAATTTCCTGGATTCGTCAGGCAACGGTTAAACGTCAGCTGCCTGGCATTATCTTTATCCAGCTTAACGAGCGTCAGCCTGTTGCATTGTGGCAGCATCATCAACAACATTATCTGGTAGATGAGCAAGGCGTGATTATTAGCAGTCATAATCTTCAGGCGTTTGATAAATTACCTGTCATTGTAGGGGGGGATGCGCCTGTTCATGCGCCGCACATTTTGCATCTGCTGGAAAAATTCCCTGATATTCGAAAAAAGCTCACGGCTTTGGTAAGAGTGGGGGGGCGCCGGTGGGACTTGCATTTAGACCGGACTTTGCAAATCAAATTACCAGAAGTAAAAATAGAAGAGGCGCTTGTCCGGCTGGATTTATTAATTAAACAGAAAAAAGTCAATGCTGCGGGGATTTCCGTGGTTGATTTAAGGGTTCAAAACCAAATGGTGATGCGCTTAACGCCAGCTGCAGCGGTAAGATTAAAAGGCAAAGGGAAAGAAACTTAATTCAACAATGCACGGTTCTGGTTTTGCAGTGGGCTAGTTTTTTTAATGCCTTGACTTTATGGAGTTTTCTTGTGCCATCCCCCTTCTAAGCCCTTGAACCCCTGGTGTTTTTTAAGATTCATCAGGCGCTTGAAACGTGAGGGGACACTATAAAGATAAAGGAAAAAAACAATGCTTAAGCGCTTAAGCAGCTTGAATTTCCTTGCTTTTGAGAAGGTCCTGCAATTCGCCGCTTTGATACATTTCTTTGACAATATCACAACCACCCACAAATTCCCCTTTAATGTATAATTGGGGAATGGTTGGCCAGTTGCTAAATTTTTTAATGCCTTCTCGAATATTGGGGTCAGCTAAAACATTGACGGCTTTGAAGGGAACCTCCAGGCGCGTCAGTAATTGCGCAACAACAGAGGAAAAACCACATTGGGGCATTTCCGCAGTGCCTTTCATATATAAAACGACGCCGTTTTCGGTAATATCACGATGGATTTGATTAAGGGTGGCTGGATCAGTCATGATGGGACTCTCTTTCTATCAGGGAACAGGGGGTTGGGGTAACAAGAGGGGGAGACGTTTTAATGGAAAGGGCATGAAGTTGCCCGCCCATGCGCTCCCCCAAAGCCTTGTAGACCATTTGATGCTGTTGTATCCGGCTTCTGGATGCAAATTGTTCTGATGTTACGTGGACGGCATAGTGGTCTCCATCACCCGCTAAATCCTCAATATGCAAAATGGCATCGGGAAGGGCAGATTGTATCAATTGTCGTATTTCAGAGGCTGTTATGGCCATGGGGATTTTTTCTTTGTTTAAGGGACTTTTTATTGTAAGTTCTGTGTTGGGAGAAAATATCTTGAGAAGTTGAGGAAAATATCCCATCCGGGTGCTCTAATCCGAGTACGCCAAGGCGATGGGCGACTTCCTGATAGATTTTGCCCGCTTTCTCTGGATCGTCCTGGACGCCTTGTCGATCAAGACGCCTCCCTGTTGTCAGGTCCAGTAAGTTACAGGTATCAGGAGATAATTCATCCGTAATCATAATCTGAGAGTCCATAAGGTCAGGCGCGTAGAACCGCCCGAATTCTAGCGTGAAGCTGATAAGACGCATGTTGAGGGCTAAAAATTGACCACTTAAAAAGTCATTAACGCGCTGGGAGGTCAAAAGAATATCATCAATCTCTTCAAAACGGCTCCAGCCCAGGGCTGTTAAATGTTCGGTGGCGACGACGGGATTATTCAATTCCCTGGAGCGCAATGAAAACTCGGGAACGGGTTTGGCAAGCGGCATTCCTTCTTCCAACCCTAACCGCCTGGCAAAAATTCCCGATGCAATATTATGAAGGGTGACATAAAAAGGTAATGGGTCTGCGGCCCGGATCAATTGTTCCCGCATGTTGAGGGCGCGAGTAAAGTGCGTATCAATTCCAAGGTCCGTGAGCCGGGACATCAAGAGTTCACTCATACGGTTGTTTAAAATCCCTTTTCCATTGATGGTTTTGACTTCACCTTCCAGGGAGATATCATCTTTAAAATATAAGACGTGCGTACCAGGCTCCGGTCCATCATAAAGAGTTTTGCTTGTACTATCAAGCAGTTGGGGGCGGCGAGGCCGGGCATAATCACTAAACAAGAAGGGGCGGGAATTAATGGTCATCTATACAACCTGAATCATTAAGGATAGTCTATTTATAACAGACTTTTTGCGGAAAAACAATAAATGCTTCTGTATGACTCTAATATAGCCGCCAATTGCGAGGAACCGCGCGTGCGGAAGCGCAGAGCAGGGCGAAGCCATCCATAAAAAGCGCCTTCAAAGGTGACGGGTATATCCTCCCTTATTATCCGTTATCCCGATTGTTGTCCGTGTCAGCATCCCTGCTTCCCCCCAACGGTCGTTGGCGGAAAGCGAGGGTGAAATTTCCCGATTCCGGAAAATTCCTTGATTTACAGGTTAATACAATGAACAGACATCTTCCCAGGCCCCTGCTTCCCATCTAAGCCTGGCGATGCTGGCGCGGGATGCCGTGGTTGCAGGGCTGGTCAGATCCCCGCCGCCCGCCCTCACGGCTCGTAACGGGTGGCAAGAAGCTGACACGGACAACAATCGGGATAACGGATAAAAAGGAACACAGGATAGGATTTACCTCCAGCCTATACAGGAGGCGGAGGATGCGTCAACTCAGGATCAAGCCTTTCCCGGGCGTCTATCAAGTCCTGCCGTTCCCTCATGTCCGTGATGCGCGTCACTTCTGGAAGATATGATTTTTCAAACATCCCTCTATTTTTTACTTGCCGTTCCGCTACCGGTAAGGCGGTAGGCCATTTGCCGTCATGAAAAGCGCACCAGTAGAGAGCTACCAGCTTTTTCAAAATAGTATCTTTGGTAACAGAAGCCATGATCATCATCCTTTCTGACTTGCCCTGGCATAACACGCTGGCGTAGCAGGGAAAAAATTGAAATGCACAAAGAGTTTATAAGGGATGCCCGCCGGATGGGTCAAATTTTCAAATTGCCCATAATGGCTCAGGTGAGAAAGCAACATTTATTTTCCAAGGGCATCGTAAGGGAAGCGCTTCATGATCCTTCGACTTCGTTCGCTTCGCTCTCTACGCGCAAGGACGAACGGGGATCTCGGGGAATGCTGAAAAGCTCACTTTATGACCGCACAGAGACAATTAGGGCGTGGGGCATTAGGCTCTTGCATCTCCTACTGCTCGTTCCGCTTCCTTTTCGCTGTTGTTACCATCACCTCTTTTTTTTCGCTACTCAACCCCTGTGATAAGGTTTTTTCTCCTTCACCAAGGGTACTATCGCTGAGAGGAATAGCGCTTGTTGTCGTGCTTGTTGTTCTGCTCTTTGCCTCATTTTCCCTCGTTGGAGTAGCCATTATTTTGTTCCCTTCTTCCTCCAGGGTGACATCGTCTACGACCTCCTCTTTGTTATTCCTTAAATTTCGCAATTCTTTAATATCTCCATCTGTTTTTGTAGAAAGCTCTACTATACCATTTGTCATTAAATTACAGGTTAATGTCCCGCTATTTAAGGTTGAAAAAACGGCTCTTTTTGTTGTATGCAAGCTTCCTTCCTTAAAATCGTCTGTTTTTCCAACCAAAACTTGATGTTCGGAAACGAATTTAAGCCGATCAGATTTTTTGAACATTTCATAGGCATCTGATTGGGGGTGTCCTTGAAAATGTCCATTACTAATCAAAACATACTCCGGCTGCGTCGCTTGGATCCATTCTTCATTATTCGATCCGTGTGTTGCCGAACCATGATGACTGGCAAGAAGGATATTCGTTTGAAGGGATTGGAGATTTTTTCCATAATCGTCAAGGATACGGGTGGTTGTAAGATAGGTTGCATCTCCCGTTAAAATAGCCGAAGATTTTCCATTGCTTATCTTTATGACCAAGCTATCGCTGTTGTCGTCTTCAGGAAAAGACATCCTTAAAATAGTGTCATTAATTCCTTTAAAATGAGTAGGATTTACGGAAAGAAGTATTACCTTAAACGGCTCGCCAAAATTAAAAGCCTCTTCAAAATCTGTAGAAATTCCTAACCCTGAAAAAGAATGTTCAGCGAAAATTGTGTGTGGAGTCATAAGCATATGAGTTAATTGTTGTTCTGAATCTTTGAGACTCTTTGAGATAGGCTGTTTTTGAATAGCTGGGAAGTAAAACTTTGTACCCTTTTTGAGACGAGTTTGAATCCATTTCTTGAATTTAAGAGTATCACTTTGGTCGTAATGCTCAGGAACGCCCCCAAGGATAAGATTCTCAATATGATCTTCGTTTTTAGAGAACAAACCTACTAGCCACTTATAATGATCTGTATCAGGGTGAGTAATAACAACTGTTTTAACTTTAATTTTATTTTTACCGTCTTTAAATTTATCACGCATTTCTTTTATAAAGTCAGAAACAGGTTTATTAGCTTCCTTAAATTCTCCTGTATATTCCCTATCATCTGTAACTTCCCTAAAATTTGATTTTTTGATTATCGATGACGGATCCTCTATTTTCCCCCCCTTTTTTTCTTTCACCGGAGTTTTTTGAATTAATTCTTTTGCTTTTATTGAAGTCTGTTGGTTCGTATAATTCAATTCTTTTTGATAAGAAGCGCTGCCTATATCTATTAACATATATTCGGTATCTTTTTCTTCTCCACTAGCTGAGAAAGCGACATCTATACAATTGCCTTGCCCGACATTATGGACGGTTATGATTGCACTTGATTTTGCGTTCTCAGCGCACACTACGCCTTGGCTTATATAAAACAAAAAAAGAACAACAATAAACAAATAGTATTTAAGATGGCGCATGATCAAACTCCCTCAATCTCTCACGAGATTCAGTGCTTATAATAGCCAAGCATTATGAATGAAACGTTAATAGGGTTTATTCAAAAAACTTTCTATATCCTTATAAAGATCAGCTTGAGGAGGGCGACCATAGGTGTGCACAACATCGTCCATCGTTTCAGAGAAGTAGTTACGCACTTGCGCATAAGCACGGCTTGATCCCAACTTTATCCCACTTTCCACAGTAGACGCTAAGGACTCAATATATCCTTCTTTTTTGTAAATCTTATAAAGATTATAATATAAGATTGCTAATTGATCCCACCCTTCCGGCTCATTAACTTTTCCAGCAAGAGTAAGATAATACACGGATTTTTCAATATTCTCCTCCGAAACTTGTGGAAGGTTTTTGGCGTATCTCTCCAAGGAAATATCCCCTCCTAAAAATATCCAACTTATCATCACATATCCTTTTCCAATCCCTTTTTCACCCGCTTTTTCATAAGACTTAATAGCGTTTTCAACATCTGCTCTTTCTTCGTATAGAATCCCCACGTCAATTAAAGCTTGAAAAAAATTAAGCGCTATAGCTTCTTCCAAATAAGAAATTGCTAAATCAATGTTATTTTCTACAAGGTTGGCTGCCTCTACATAGGCATATCCACACCCTTCTTGAGCCAAAGCAAGATACTCGTCGACCGTAGGTTTTTGCACCATAGGATCGTTGCTGCAATAAAACTTTTCCCGTAAAATTGCCAATCTGTTTTGCCAATTATCTCCTTGTTCATAAAATCTAAGCCCTTCTTCCCCATCATTCTTACTTTTTTTATAGATACTGAGTTTCTTTTGTTCATCATAAGAGAAAGCAGCTCCTTGAGCCTGGTAAAGTCCTCCCGTAAGATTAACCCCCAAAACATAACAAGCATCGGGATGATCCTGGCATTGATAGAGAGTATTTAATGAATCCGTCAAAATATTTCTTAAAAAATTAGGGCGGGGCGCATCCGTATACCTGGCACGCACCCGATCAAGCGTCCAGCCAAGATAATATTGACCCAAGGGATGCTGATGCTTTGCAGCAATGGCAAACGCCCAAATCATATCTATCCTTTCAAGAAGACCTATCGTATACTCTGAAGAGAGAAGATCATTCACATTGTCGGGATAGAATAGATGTCCCCCGACAGTCCGCTTCCCATCCTGCCCGGGCCACTTGTAAATATTCAATTGACGCGCAATGGTCTGCCAGTCGGTTTGCGGATAGTCAAGCTTTTGAAAAGCCTTGCTTGCTTGACGCAGCCTTGTAACGCTTTCCCCTTTATACGCCTTCCTGTGAGCTTTTTGTATCTCTCCAGCAATACTAACGAGATTCTTCATGAGAGTGTCTGTGTTTTGAGGAGGAACGGAATTTATTGGATCATTTTCTTTATCTGCAAAGTTCATACGTTCAACGCTCCAGGAAGGACCTACCCCAATAATCATGGAAATGACAGCGCACAGTATTTTCAAGCGGCTCATAATTGGCTTCTCCTTGTTATTATTTTAGTGATTTGTTAGTAAATTTATTAAATTTACTCCTTTATCTTACATAATTTTCTGGTAAAAGTTTATAAAAAAAGCCTTGTTAAGGCAAAGCGCGTCTTATACCATTTATCAAAAATAAGTACTAAGTAAGTTTGCTCCACGATCGTTGAGA
>CAYRJJ010000003.1:0-48126 GCA_964424515.1 uncultured Candidatus Finniella sp.
CGCTACACAATCAACTCTTACGCCTTCACTCCATACTTACGCAGCACGTCTATTTTTGTGTTTGATTAAACGAAGAGGAAGCGGATTAGGTTTTAAATAATATCCCTGTTTCTTAAGATCAGATATCACTGTTCTAGAGGGAATATATTTAATTATTTCATCTGTTTTGGAACTTTTGATAAAAGCTTCAATCGGTTTATTGACCGATCCTTCTTGCAAGCGAAAAATAGCATGAACACCCTTTTTATAAAATTCATGGAGCAGTAGGTAACTAAAATACCCCCGGTCAAAAACAACAACATCATTCGGTTCTAGGATTTCCAAGTGTTTCAGAGCACATTTTCTCTCATTCATATGAGAGACAAAATCAAAATCATAAACTGTTTTACTCAAAACATCATAAAGACAGCTTAATAAACCTTGAGGATAATGTCGGCGTTCTTCGTTATAAACATGAAATCCAAATTTGATAAGTTCTCGGGGGATATTAACTCTCGAACCATCTGTTGCATAAACATGATGACCCATTCATAAAGGAAGAGAACGCTTTTTCTTCCAATTCTCTAACAGACATTGGTTAAGATCTCTAAAAATGTCTTCAGGTATTTTTTGGCGACTTTCGCAAAAAGAAGAAGCTGTTACAGATTTCTTTTGAGGAAGCTTTATGTCTTTTTCTGCACAACTATCCCAAAATTCCGCTAAGTTTATGGTAAGCCCCTGGCGGCGGTCACTTAAGATGATCTTAAAAATCATGATAATAACAATTTTACTATTCAATATCCTGCTTCGCCTTTGCCACAAGGCATCGTAGCCTACACAGACCTGATCAATAATCTTTTTAACACTCGACCAATAATCAATAACAGCTTGTTCGCTCATACGTTTATTACTCCATTTTCTTATAAACCTAGGCGATTATAACATGCCTCCTCCACTAACCGAATGCCATTGTCCTTAACACCCCCCCTACACGCAGCTTACCTCGGCATATTCAAGAAATTGCTTACCAAAAGGGTCCTCATCCCTTTCTTATCAGAATAAGTTTCTCAACTCACGCACGCTTGCAGACAGCTCACGATCAGATTTGTTGCAAAAAACCCTAATTGGATACGTAAAAAAGACAAAAATTCTTCAGGAAATTGGCTCTACACAATGGCTTGAGCAGGGTCTAGTTCGCTTTTGCACCGCGTCTGTAATTCAACCCAATATCCGTCTTTCCGATGCGCAACCCCAATTAATTTGAGCCAGTTTAGTGCGATAAGAGCGCGCCGCAACAGCTACTCTACAAGTAACGCAAAAAATTTTATGATTGAAGTTCTATAGAACAGTACTCGGTTAAACCAATTGAGATTAAAAATCGTTTTGTATATGGAACTAAAGCTATGTAAAGACGATTATCACCATGTCCGTGAGGGTCATGAAACTTATATTTATGAACAACTTTTTTAACCTCGTCTCTGTAAATAACTTGGGCTTTATTTTTTCCTACCCTAGATTTTCCCGATATACATCCTAAATCATTAAAAGCTTTACAGGCATCAGAAACTGTAAATAAATTTATTTTCTGGCCGTTACGATTAAAAATAGCATCCACAAAATTAATAGTGTTTTTGTCTTTAACATGCCAAACTTTTTTGTCATTATCACAGTGATGGTGAAAACTGCATGCAGTGCTACTACGATTTTTTTCATCATCATCTATAATTTTCTCAAACGAATGAGTAATACAAGTCGTACATTTCTTAACTTTTCCCTCTCGCTTTTCCCTCCGCTTATTTCTTGAGTTTTCTATCCACTCAAGAGTTTTTTCATTAAAAACATTTCCCGAAGATAAAGCCAGAGTTTTCCTGTTTTCAAACTCTTCATCCGAACTTGAGGATGAGCATCCTTCATCTTCATTTATTGTAATGTATGGGAACGTATACGTTGTTATGGCTGCCCCATCATCTTTATGGACATTTATTGGCTCTGCTTGTTCAATCTTTTGAGATGACAAAGGGGCGTAGTTTTCTTTAGTTTTTTGAATCTTGTTCTTTTTAGTTTTTTGAAGCTTCAAATGATCTAATTCTTGCAAAATCGCAACGGCATCTGCATGACCCTGATTAGAGGCCATCACAAGATATTTACGGGCCCGTTCAGGGTTTTTTTTCTTAATCCCTTCTCCTTCTAGCAACATTTGCGCGTAATAAAACTGACAACAGGCATTACCATTATCTGCCCCCAGCAAGAAATATTTCTGCGCATCAAATAAATTTACTCGTCCACCTTCCCCTTCTCTCGCCATTTGAGCATACTGGTGAGCTGCACAGCTATCCCCCTCATCCGCTAAAGCTTGGAAAGTTTCCCTAGCCTTTGGCAGGTCTCTATCTCCACCTTCTCCACTATAGAGCATGCGCGCATATTCATGCTTAAACAACTTATGACCTTTATTTGCAAGCATCCGATAACATTCACGGGCTTGTTCCGGATCCGCTGGTCCCCCAATGCCTTCCCTTATCATTTTGGCATATTCTTGGGTAGAATTTTCATTGCCTTTTTTCGATGCCCTAAAATGAAATTCTCGTGACATTTCTAAATTCACAGGCGCTGAATCTTTACCCTGAAGTAAAAAAGCGTACTCTGATTCTGCTTTTGTATTGCCAGCTTCTGCGCTCTGTCTCATATACTCTCTTGCCTGTAGTAAGTCTTGAGAACCACCTTCTCCATTTTTTAACATACATGCTAAATGATATAGGATTTCAGGATTATTATTTTTAGACAAATTGGTTAATAGTTTTCGTGCTGTGATTTGATCCTTATCTCCCCCTTCCCCATTTCTAAGCATGAGGGCATACCTAAACATTGAGGGGTCATGATTTTTGTTCGCAGCTTTTTCCAAATATGAGCGCGACACTTCTAAATTTTTCATACCTCCAGCACCTCTCATTACCATATCTGCATAATGGTATTGGCTCTCTTTATCACCATTCTCAGCAGATACAAAATAAGCGTACCTCAAAGTATCATCATGATGGCTCTTAAGCTGTGGAAAATTAGTCATTGCTTCTATGCATCCATTTTCCAGAGCAAACCTTAGCCAAACTGGCTCTTTGGTTATTTTAAACATACAAAGTCCAGCGGTTCCTATGTCTTTTTTGGTAATGGCAAGGAAAAAGAATGAAAATGACTTGAAAAACTCATGTGGTATAATATTATAACCATTAGCCATGCGTAAAATATTTAAGTCCAATAAAGCGTCTGGATTGAATCTTAGAGTTGATCGATACTGGCACACTTCACAATTTTTGTTATTTAATAGTACATCTAATTTAACTGGTTTTAAGTATTTATGGAACATCTTGCAAACCAAACAACTGCAAAAATTTTTTTCTTCCTTTAGCGGAATTTTCAGATAAGATAATGCCTTTGACTTATGGTTTGAGTCTTCTATTATCCTGATTAATAATAAAGATGCCCTGTTGTTACCAGATTTTGCAAGAATATTTAGCTTAGTAACTGCTTCCTTTAAACTCTTTTTTTTAAATCCAGGTATTTCATAAAGCCTCATTATTGTCAAAGAGGCATCTAAATAATCTTTTGATTGGGACAAGAATCCTTCAGGTACTGGTTCGACCCTCTTTAAACAATCATCTTCCATGTCAACTAGATTGTTAGATTTAATGTAATGAAGGTAAGATTCCCCTACTGTGCCTCCCATTTCTCTAAGCCTTAAAAAGCCAGAAAACGCCTTTTGATATTGTCCCTGTTCAAAAGCGTCTATGTACTCTTGTAAAACTATTCGATTACCAGAATCTAAATTTTCTTTTTCAAAATCATCTGCACTAAGGACATTTGATGAGTAAATGGTTAAGAGTAGATAAAATACAAGTAATGAAATAAAATGTGTAAAGAATTTCATAGGATCATCCCTAAAATTATTGACTACATACTAATTTAGCTTAATTATTTTATTTATTATAAACTATTCAAAAACCTTTATTTAAAATGATAAAAGGCGCTTTTGTTAGCAAATATTTACAAATCCTTGGCAATAGTAGTACCTGCAATAGAAAATAGCAAGTTTGAATGTCTATGGGCAATATTTGGTTATTTATTTAGAGACCGTCCTCCTTGGGAGGACGACCTGTAAATTTCGACTCACTTTAAGTTATTTTATCAACTCTAATATTCCAAATAAAATCTGAGGAAAACTTACCGTCTTTATTGCTTCTTACATATTTAAACTTCATCGCCAGAATTTCCACCACCGCCTGCGGTTAGCCTTCGGCTTGTAAACCTCATCCATCTTTTCGGAGAGGTCTTCAATTTTTCCCCTCAAGCCCAAAAACCAGTTTTTTATGAATTCCTTATCGGGATACTCCTCCATAAGTTCAGCGAAAGTTTCCATGTGGACAGTTTGGCCGTGCTCGTTTTCATAACTTAGTGGACACCCGCAAATCCCTGTTTTACAATGTATATAATATCGTTTTTTACGCAGTTAGTAGACATATCGTCTTTTAATCGATTAAAGAGACAGTTTTAAGCCCATGAGACTATTCGGATACGCCAGAGTTTCAACCAGCCAACAATCTCTTGATATTCAAATCAAGGCGCTGAAAGAATCCGGGGTCAAGTCACATCGGTTATTTACAGATAAGGCCAGCGGCAAGGATGCAGAGCGCAAAGGATTACAGCTCTTGCGCGTTAAAGTGGAACCAGGGGATGTCATCCTGGTCAAAAAGCTCGACCGACTTGGCCGGGATACTGCCGATATGGTTCATCTGGTCAAAGACTTTGACGCCATGGGCGTACATATCCGGTTCCTCGATGACGGCATCAGCACAGAAGGCGAAATGGGAAAAATGGTGGTCACCATTCTGTCAGCCGTAGCCCAGGCAGAGCGTCACCGTATTCTTGAACGCACAAACGAAGGTCGCCTGGAAGCCAAACTTAAAGGGGTAAAGTTTGGCCGGAAGAGGACAATTGACCGGGAAAAAATAATATCGCTTTACAAGTCCGGTATGGGCGCAACCGCGATAACGAAACAAACCAAAATTAGCCGCTCTACTGTCTATAAACTTGTCAAAGATCATTTAACTTCATCAGGTGAAGCCTTGAAGGCTTGAATCTCTTCAACAGAAATTCCCGTTAATTCAAAAATCTCCACCATGCTTATGCCTTTAGCAAGCATCCGCCTGGCCATGGATTGTTTTTCTGCCAAATGTTTCTGCCGTTCTTCTTCTCTGCCCTTGGTGATTCCAATTTGCTCACCCTTGGTGATTCCAATTTGCTCACCCTTGGCGATTCCGATCTCTTCACCTTCTTGCCTGGCTGTCCTGATGGCATCAAGATCATCCATCAGAGCAATTTTGGCCTTTTCATAAGCCAGACGCTCTTCCCGGGTCCATGTATGCTTTTCCAGTATCTCATAAGCCTGCTTGACCTCATTGGGCGCTCTGGAAGGGACATCGCGCATATTGGGCGCATTTTTCATCATGAATATCCAATAATCTTCTTCCGTTTCCAGATCTTTTTCTTCCTTGCAAAACTTCGGAAACTCAATAAAGGCATACGACATATCGTTGAGATAGCTCACCCGCGTTTCTCTTTCAATGTTGTGATGAAAGCTTAAGTAGCCGACTTCCTTTGGAAAGATAGAGTGATTTAAAAGACTGAGAAGGGTTACAGGCTTGAGGGAAAGATAATCTTCAGCCCTTTCCAGCTGGCCACAGTAAAGATGGGAGACATAATGCTGAATGCGCTGCACATAGTGCTGCATGTACTTGTTTTGCACTTCAATAATGTACTGGAACCCTCTTTGATCGGTGCACAGGACATCCAGAATCGACTTTTTGGATTCTGCGGTCATGGGCAGACGTTCTGTGGGAAGGAACTCAACCGATCGAATGCGTCGCTCACCCGTGAGTCTAAGCGTCGAATTGAGAAAGCTTCGGGTTAAGTCTTCATGCTGTACAAAGACCTTTTTGAAGGCCACGTCATTTCTGGGATTAAAGAAGCGGGGTTCAAATTCTCCGGGATCATAGCCTGAGACATCTTTGTTAAAGCCATTATTATCATCCCGGCCATGATCGTTGTCCACTTGCTGGATCCTTCCTGAAAGCTATTAAATAGACGTAAAGAAATCATTTCTCATTCATAGATGCGGCAAAGCCTCTCCCCATCTCTTTGGAGTACTATAACATAATTTCTCTTGAAGATATGCCTGGTTTATTTTCTTAGCTTAAAGCATCAATATTGATGCCCGCCTTATGATTATGATGGTCTTTTGCCATTGACGGCTTCCTTCAACGCTCTGCCTGCGGTGAAAGCGGGAAAAAATTTATCCGGAATGGAGATGGCCTCCCCTGTGCGGGGATTACGCCCTGTCCGGGCACTTCTTTTAAAAAGTCTGAAAGAGCCGAAGCCCACAAGAGTGACGGATTCGCCGTTTTCAAGACTCTCCTGAATGACCTCGAATATGGCATCAACGGCTTTTGACGCATTTGCTTTTGGCATTGCCGCTTGTTCACAAACTGCATTGACTAGAATCTTCCTGTTCATAAAATTTTCCTTTCATCATTATGAGATGATTTTCTGGACCACACATCTTACTGGCATGTTAGACGCCTGTATTCAGTTTCAGTAGATTTATCCAGACTTCCCCCCATTTGTCGAGGCATTTTTATTTCTCTTCTCCTTTTGGCCGTCATCTTTTAAGTCCATGCTTTTGACAAATTTTATACTCTGGCGCTCAAAGCTGCGGGTGAGCAGGCCCGGGCATGGAACTTACCCTTGCGCGCAGCCTTTCCTCCAGCATAGTCCACCGGGTTGTCGCCTTGTTGTTTCTGACGGCTATAGCTACGGCTTTTTTCTGGCCTACGAGTATAACGAGCTTTTTCCCTCTGGTCAGAGCAGTATAAAGCAGGTTTTTTTGAAGCATGGCATAATGCTGCGTCATAAGAGGAATGATAACGGCAGGGTATTCGGAACCCTGAGATTTATGAATGGTCATGGCATAGCTGAGGACAATCTCATCCAGCTCATTCACGTCATAGGAAACCTCCCTCCCCTCAAAGACAATGGTCATCTCGCCTTCTTCCCGGTCAATACGCTGGATAATGCCGATATCACCGTTATAGACTTCTTTTTGATAGTTGTTCTGGATTTGCATCACCTTGTCCCTTACGCTGAAGCTCCACCCGAACTTTTGCAGGCTATGATCGCCCGGCGGGTTAAGAGCCTTTTGCAATTCCAGGTTGAGGGTTCTTGCTCCCGCCATTCCCCGCGCCATGGGAGAAAGGACCTGTATATCAGCGAGCGGATCGAGACCGAGCTTACCGGGCAACCGGCGGGTTGCAAGATCAACGACAAGGCTGAGAGCTTCTTGCGGCTCGTTTGCTTCCAGAAAGAAGAAATCCGACTTTGGACCATACCCCTGCAATTGAGGCAGGGCACCCCGGTTAATGGTATGAGCCACAGCAACAATGGCGCTGCTTGCGGCTTGACGAAAGATCTCTGTCAAATGAATACACGGCAACGCTTTTGAAGCAATGATGTCGCCAAGCGCTTGTCCGGGCCCAACGGATGGGAGCTGATCGGCGTCTCCTACCAGCAAAAGAGCGCTTCTGGAAGGAAGCGCCTTAAGAAGGGCATAGAAAAGGGGAACATCAAGCATGGAGGCTTCATCTATCACAACAAGGTCACAGATCACTGGATTCTGTTCGTTCCTGGCAAATCCCCCTGTCATCGGGTTTGTCTCCAGCAACCGGTGGATGGTTCGGGCTTCCAGTCCTGTCGTCTCCTCAAGCCGCTTTGCTGCTCTGCCGGTGGGCGCCGTCAGCAGGATATGGATATGTTTGGCTTTGAGGATTTTAAGAAGAGACCGTACAAGCGTCGTCTTTCCGACGCCCGGGCCCCCGGTAATGACCATGACTTTAGATTCCAGGGCTTTCTTCAACGCCTGTTTCTGGGTCATGGACAGGACAATCGCATGTTTTTGTTCAACCCAACTGGTTGCCTTGCCGGCATCAATAGATGGCCAAGGAAGAGGGCCCTGACTCAACGCCTGCAACCGCTCTGCAATACCCTTTTCAGATGCGTACAGGCTTCCGGAAAATATGCACTCCGTTCTCTTGATTGCATCCTTAATGACTGTTCCCTGTTCAAGCTCCAGGGCAAGAGCTTGAGAAACAAGAGGGACTTCAACATCCAGCAGCTCCTGGCACGAGTTGAGGAGCGTTGGAACCGGCAAACCGCAATGGCCTTCATCCGTGGCTTTGCCAAGGGCGTAGGAAATCCCTGCCCGTACCCGCTGAAGGGAGGTCTTGTCCATGCCCAGGCTCATAGAGATTTTATCAGCGCTCACAAAACCAATTCCACGAATGTCCTGAGCAAGGCGGTAAGGGTTCTGGCGAATGAGATCTATGGCATTGTCGCCATAAGTTTTGTATATCCTGACGGCACGCGCGGTGCTGATGCCATGGCTGTGCAAGAACAGCATGATATCGCGAATGGCTTTTTGAGCGGCCCAGCCTGATATAATTTTCTCCAGCCGTCCGGTTCCTATGCCAGCAATGGTTTTAAGGCGTTCCGGCTCGTCTTCAATAATGGTAAAGACCCCTTCCCCAAAGGCTTTGACGAGCCTTGAGGCATAAACAGGGCCAATGCCCCTGATCATTCCGGACCCAAGATATTTTTCTATTCCTTCAAGGGTTGTAGGGGGCATCGCTCTTAAGCTCAAGGCTTTAAATTGCTGCCCATATTGGCGGTCCTGGATCCAGAACCCGCCCGCCTCAATCCACTCGCCTGCCGTGACAACAGCACAGACGCCTACAATAACGGCCAGATCCTTATGGCCCTTTACTTTTACCTTGAGGACGCAAAATCCTGTTTCCGGGTTATGAAACGTCACCCGTTCAATAAGACCCGAAAGGGTTTCCTGAGGTTCCTGGTGTTTAAGATTCAATCATTATCCTTTGAACTCCTTGCGCTCTTTCACCCATGAAAAGTGTTCCATAGTCTGTTTGTTGATCAGAGCCAGCATATCATCGTGTCCATCCACTGAAAGGATTTGGTAAGCACACCCGATTCTTTTTGGCGCTGTCAAGCGACGCTTAAGTTTTTGATCCATGAAGGCAAAAGCTTCTGTTTGGGTCTCAAAATGTTTCGCCTTGATGGTTCCGCCTCTTCCATAGCGTCCAAAAGCAATAAGGACGCGCCAGTATCCAAAGAGGTCTGTCCCCAACCGCACCTGGTATTCCCGGTCATGCCCCAGCTCAAGGCTGCAGGCTCTCAGCCTGATGATTAACAGATTATCCATGACTTGAGGGCAAGCATAGGAAAAGGACCGGACCTGCGTCCAGCAGGCTCACTCATCAACTTTTGCGCCGGGGAAATACGGTTTAATGTCATCATCGACTTCCATATCAATCAGCATTTTTATCCATTTTTTCTCCTCCTGTGCTCTCTTCTTCTTTACGCTGCATACCTTTTATCTGTTTCCTTTACGCCCTGCAAAATGACCTCATTTGTAAAGCTCCCCTTCTTCATAGAGGCCCTGCGGCGTCCTCATTCCTCCTCTCTGTCATGGGTGAGAATATGGGAATGGCTGATCCGGGCAGTATAGGCCAGAGCGAGGGCCGAGACCAGAAATGTTAAATGGATGAGGATTTGCCACATGATGTGTTCTGTTTGCATGTGCTTGATGTTGATAAAAGTTTTGAGCAGGTGAATGGAAGAAATGCCTATAAGGGACATGGAAACTTTAATTTTGATGGTATTGGGATTGACCTGATTGAGCCACTCGGGAAGGTCAGCGTGGTTCTCAATACCGAGCCTTATTTTGGAAACAAAGGTTTCATAGCCGCCAATAATGACCATGACCAGCAAATTGGAAATCATGACCACATCAATCAAGTCGAGGACGACCAGCATGATATGGTTTTCATCGAGTGACTTAACTTCGCTGGCCAGGTTCCAGAGTTCTGCAAGGAACAGATAGACGTAGACGAACTGGGCGACGATCAGGCCAAAATAGAGAGGAGATTGAAGCCAGCGGCTTGAGAAGATAATGGCTGAAAGATATTTTTCCGCTACGGATAGTTTCTTATTCATTTTATGGCGCTTAAGCCCTTCTATTAACCTTTTTGTTAACCCATTTTTAACCTGTCCGCGTCTATAATATATTTAGATTCATTGCAGGAATTGTAAAGGCCTCTGTGACGCGCATTGTGTGTCCTTGCAATGAATCACCTAAAAAATCTCCTCTATTTTTTATAACCCCCCCAACATTTTTTCGTAGGCTCGTTTTATTTTTCCTCTACCCTTTTTCCTGGTAAAAAATCATTGCGCCAGAAGTTTTTTGCCCTTTTCTTTCCAGAGAATTTTTTGTTCCCTGTCATTTTTCAAGAGGGGATAAATATCAGCAAGCGCTCCGGTGAGTATGGCAACGTTGTCAAAGAGAGATTCATTTTTTTGCAAATCATCACCGAGAGTAAGGTCAAGAGGTTCGAGCAAGTTTGTTTTTTCGATGAGGCCCCCAAGCTGTATGAGCGTTCTTGTTCTGGATTTTCGTAAGCTCACGGCGCTCATCCCTGTTTTGTGTCGTATTTTTTTATGTAGTCTGATTTGTTGATGAGTTGACTGTCGTATCTTTTTTTGAAGCTGGTTTATTTTTGGCTCCAGAGAGAAATTTTTCACCGGCTTGTTGCCATGCCTCGATATCATTTTCAAAAGCCTTGAAGACTTTTTGTGAGTTAAAAATCATGCCTGCCAGGGAACGAATATCGACGCTTTTTTTTGCCGTGTCCTTGACAAGCTTCGCAATGTTTTTTTCCTGTTTGTCTTCAAGCTGTTGCAGTTTCTGATTTAACTTTTCTATTTTTGCTTTAAGCTTTGCGGCTTTTTGATTCATGACCTTTTCCTTCCCTATTCAGGAGGATTCTCCCCCTGAGACCCCCGTAAAATTTGCATATCCAACCTATGATTAATATACAACACCAAAAATCAATAAGCAACCGTTCATTTCAAAATTTTGAAATGCGCGCTTACGTGTTGCTTCGCAACACCGCTTTGTCGCAAGCGACCTATCCTTTACATCAGGTTTGATCTTGTGTATTTTAGCGTCATGGCGAACTATCATTTAACCGTGAAGATGATATCAAGAACTAGCGGTAAAAGCTGCGTAGCCGCTTTAGCTTACCGGACAGCTACGGAACTGCAAGATTTAAGAACAGGAGAGACATTCGATTATCGAAATAAAGGATTTGTTTCTCATGTTAGCATTTTAATACCTGAAGATGCGCCTCTATGGATTCAAGAGATTTCAGAAGAATGCAAAACGTCCAGACAGACAGCTATACAAAAGATTTCCGATATTTTTGAAGCTGCCGAGAAAAGATCAGATTCAAGAGTTTACCGGGAAGTAGAATTTTCTCTGCCAACCGAATTAACAGATGCTCAAAATATCAAATGGGCAGAAGAATTTATCACAGAAGTTTGCGTCAAGAAGGGTATGGTTTCTATTAGCAGCTTCCATATGGATTTTGATAAAACAACAGGGCAAGCCAAACCTCACTGTCATGCGCTTTTATCCACCAGAAATCTCACTGCAGAGGGCTTAAGTCCTGTTAAAAATTTGGAGTGGGATCGTGAATCCCTCGTTCATGAATTAAGAGAACAATGCGCGTCTTATCAAAATAAAGCTCTTAGGGAACACGGATTTGAAGCGCAAGTTTCTCATCTTTCCTACAAGGATCGGGATATAGAAATTGAAGGTGAGCCCAAATTAGGCAGCGCCATTCTGGACATGGCAAAGCGGGGGCTTAAGCTTGATAAACTGGATAACTTTAACGCCGTCAAATTACGCAACCAGTTCAGGATTTTGCGGAACCCTGAACTGGTTTTTTCGATCATTACATCCAGCCATTCAACGTTTACCCGGCACGATATCGCGCGTGTTCTGAACCGCTATATCGACGATGCGGCGCAGTTCCAAACCTTGCACGATCGTCTTTTGGGATCCCGGAATCTTGTTCCCCTGGGTGTTAAAGAGGGAACAGAGCAGGTTTATACGACGCAAGAGATGCTCAAGGTTGAGATGGGTTTGGTTAACCGGGCGGAGAGGTTATCCGCCCAACATACGCACAAGGTGAATTCTTCAGTTATTGATCAAATCATCGAACAGCATAACCGGAAGCTTTCTGAATACGGGGGATTAAGCGCTGACCAGGACAGGGCCATTCGTCATATGCTCTCCGGTGAGCAGATCGCTTGCGTGGTCGGATATGCCGGGGCTGGAAAAACAACGTCCCTGGAGGCCGCCAGAGAAGCCTGGGAAGCTTCAGGATATACGGTGGTTGGTCTTGCTCCTACTGGAAAAGCGGCCCGCAATATGGAGGATTGCGGCATTCGTTCTATGACGGTACACAAGTTTCTTTACGCTCAGGAGCAAGGCAGAGAGCAGATATCTCCGAAGTCCGTGATTGTGCTTGATGAGGCAGGCATGGTGGATAGCCGCCGTTTCGCCGACTTGTTGACGATCATTGACCAGGCCGGCGCTAAAATTGTCCCGATGGGAGATGGCAATCAGCTCCAGGCTGTCGAAGCAGGGCCCGCTTTCAGATTACTGACAGAGCGTGTAAAGCCGGCTGTTCTGGAAACAGTCGTGCGCCAGAAAGAAGACTGGCAGAAAGACGCCACGCGCCTGTTTGGCTTGCAGCAAGCGGACAAAGCCCTGGCGCTTTACCTTGAGAAAGGCGCTTTCAGGATCGTTGCAGAACAAGCGACTTTTCCCCAAATGTCGGCTATTGCCGGCTCTTCGCCCGAATCCGGGAAAGCTATGGCAAGGCAAACGGTGGATCATTATTGTTTGGCGCGACAGATGTCAGGGCGCATCTGGAAAGAAATGGTTGCTGACTTTGAGAAAGAGCATGGCCGAGCCTTTGGCGGGCAGGGTGATTTCAAGCCGTTATCCCGTCATCAGGATTACGCGCTCTACAAATCCTGGGAAGATTCTCGATACAAGGCTGCTGGTAAAATCGTTAGCCGGTTTGAGGATTATAAAAAAGAGCTTGAGTTTAGGGGCGTTGATATAAAGGCCCTGTCCTCACTTGTCGATAACCATTATGTGGCTGAGGACAATAAACAAGCCACCGCGGCGTTAAAAGAAATCGACGGGGTATTGCGGCGGATGAGCTATTCCCATGTGGTTGATACCCGTCAGACGACAAGGGATGCTCTGGTAGACGCCTGGATGCGCGACAGAATAGCGATGCCGGAGCAATCCCATCTCATGCTGGCCTTTACCAGAAAAGACGCCCAAAGCCTGAATGAAGGCGCCCGTCATTTGATGCGGCAAGCGGGCGTCATCAAGGGACCCGACTTTACCTATGAGACCCACAGCATCGAAAAGGATGATTTTGGCAAGGATCTTATAACGAAGCAAGAACGTACCTTTGCTGTGGGCGACCGTCTTCTTTTTACCAGCAACAATACCGGTCTCGGGGTTAAAAACGGCTCCCTTGGAACCGTTATGTCTTTAAGTCAGGACAAGATCAGCGTTTTACTCGATGGGTCGGGCGCAAGAGACGTTTCTTTCGCCCCCAGGCTTTACCCTTACATTGACAATGGGTGGGCTACCAACATTCACAAGTCGCAAGGCATCACCGTTGATCATGTCAAGAAGCTGGCCTCTTATGAAGAATACCGGAATCTGGCTTATGTCGGCATGAGCCGGCATCGGGAAACCCTTGAGGTATTTGGGTCATCTCTTGACTTCTGGCGGCAAGAAAAGGTTATTGACCGTCTGTCTCGGGTTCAGGAAAAGCTTTCCGGTTATGATTACGTTACGGCTGAGAAACTGGAGGAACTTGTCAGGGACGACGCCCGGGCGTTGTGGCGCGAGCAAAAAGTTCAGGAGGTCAAAGATCTTTGGAACGCGGTTAAGGGAACAGCAAGAAGCGCCATTGATCAATGGCTGGATCGACCCAAAGATTCCATAAAAGTCGATCCGCTCGAGAGTTTTGAGCACAGTGAAGAAAGGCGTTCCGGGTCTTTGTTTAAGGAAACAGGAGAGCCAATCCGTCAGCCGGATCAATCCCGGGACACCGGGCCTGTCCTTTCCGATATCTCTTTATCTCAAACGCTGGATCAAGGGGAAACGTTCGAGAGCAAGCTGCAAGCGGTACAGGATAAAATCAACGCTTCTTATGAGGTGAGGACGGTCTCCCGGGAAAAGTTTCTGACTTTTGAGGAAGCGGAAGGCCAGCTTAAAGAGCGGATGGTTGAGTTGTCGACCGATGTGCTGGGCGCTCCCACCAGCCGAACGTCTCATCAATTACGGTTTGGCAGGAAGGGTTCCATCAGCGTGTTTACTGGCGGCCCCAAGGCCGGCCTATACGCTAACCATGAGGCCGGAGTGTATGGCGGCCCCCTAAAGCTCATTGAAGACCAGCTGGGGCATGCCTCTGCCCTGGACTCCCTGAAGTGGGCGTCAGAGTGGCTTGGCGGCAATCCTGTAGCGCTCGAGCAAAGGGTGGTCAGAAAAGAGCCAGACGACAAGCAACCCTCTGTCTGGACGCCTGTTATACCTGTACCTAGTCACATCAAAACGCCTGATATTAAGACAGACGCTTATCTCAAGCCCATGCTAAAAGACGGCGCCAGGGAAACGGCCAGATATGCGTACAGGGACGAACAAGGCAACCTGAAAGGGTATGTGTTCCGAATTGAAAAAGCGGACGGCAGCAAGATCACCCCTCCCCTTGCCTGGTGTCAAAACGAGCGCGGGTTCAAAGCCTGGAAATGGCAAGGGTTTGAGAAAGAGAACAGAACGCCTTACGGGATTGAGAAGCTTGCCCAGTACCCTGGCAAGCCCGTTCTGGTGGTCGAAGGCGAGAAAACGGCGGATGCCGCTCAAAAGCTGTTGCCTGATTATCACGTGCTTACCTGGAGCGGAGGCGCCGGCAGCGTGGGCAAGACGAACTGGGACTGTCTGGCAGGTAAAGACGTGGTCATCTGGCCAGACAATGACGCCGGCGGCATCAAGGCGGCGCAAACGCTTGAAAAGATCGTGGCTTCAATCAACGCTGAAAAAGGCCTGCATGCTTCCGTCGGCATCGTCTCCCTTCCCGAAACGCTTCCCGAGAAGTGGGACCTTGCCGACAAGCTCCCGAAAGGCTGGACCCTTGGCACCGCCAGAGAACTTATCAGCGATGCGATTCCGCTCTTAGAAAAGATGAGCATCCCCGAACAAAAAAGTTCTGGAACAGTAAGCGCCTCAGAAGAATCAAAGGCCAACATCGAGAAAGCAGCTGATCAATTCATAGATTTGTGCGTACTTTATGAAAGCCTGACCTGGGATGACCCCAGAGATACGGAAACTCTAAGAAAAATTGAATCTGTCGCTGGAAAATATATGCACAGTGAAGAATTCCGAAACAAAATTGAGTCTTGTGGTAATGAAAAGGTTGCCGAAAGGCTTCACGCCGAGATGGAGGAGCAACACCACCTTCTCAGACAAGATCATGCTTTAGCCGTAACGAATGAAACCACTTTGTCGGCACAGGACATCGGGGATCATAAGGCGGTCAACAATATTGAGAAAGCAGCTGATCAATTCATAGATTTGTGCGTACTTTATGAAAGCTTGAGCTGGGATGACCCCAGAGATACGGAAACTCTAAGAAAAATTGAATCTGTCGCTGGAAAATACATGCACAGTGAAGAATTCCGCCAAAGGATTGAATCATCCAAAAATGAAGCGGCCATTAATAGGCTCGAAATTGAAATAGAAGAACAAAAACAAAATATCTCCCAAAGTATGTCCAGGGGAATTTAATGTTAAGAACCAAGGCTAATGTGAAGATTCTTGCCAGTGGCTTTAGCGTATTCAGCAAGAGTTTTAACGCTAGGAAGCCTCCTGCCAGATTCAAGGCGAGCTATAACAGATTGGGTGGTTTCCATACGTTCAGCGATTTCTTCTTGAGTGAGGCCAGAATTTATTCTCGCTTGAATGAGTTCAAGGGAAATTTCATATTCGAGGTCTAAATCATGATAAGCTTTCCTAAAGTCAGCATCTTTCATCCACTGGCTTTTGATATCTTCAAACTTGATAGATTTTTTCATCTCACATATCCTTCAATCGTTTTATGGCGCATTCTAAAGCAGATGCGGGAGTTTTTCGGGTCTTTTTTATAAATGCATGGAGCAAGCTAACTTTTCTCTCTGCCAGCGCTATATAGATAACCCTGGAAATTCCCTGGCGCCCTGTTAAACGAATCTCCATAAGCTTATTCCCCAAGCTTTTAACATGGGGTTCCCTCAAACCAAATGGGCCAACCTGCTCAATCAACTCCAGAAGGCGGGTAAGTTTTGCTCTCATATCTACCGGTAGAGCATTAATTTCAGGCACAGCCTTAGGATGAACATCGATATTCCACTTCATTCCTTAATATAGCATTTTTGCGATAATTTTCAAGAGATAAGATACAGTTTCACAAAAATATTCATTTTTGCTATCTCCCCAAGGATTGTTCAAAACCTTCTGCAACTTTTGGTAGATTGTGGATTTGAAACCTAACTTTTGCAACAGGGTAAGATCCTGGCAACTTTAAATAAGCTTCCAGGTTCGGCAATTTCATCAGTTTATCAAAATGGATGGTCGGTTTTTCCTTGCGGTTATCGTTTAAAGATACGCCATCACGAATACGGTCCTGCCCATAAGAGATATTTTCAATAGCTTCCGATACCTCTTGAACGCCAAGCCACTTAGACATACGCTCCGCTATATCGGCGCCTTCAATTCTAAAAATAACCTTTGTGCTGCAAAGGTTAGCAATAGATTTGACAATGTTGTAGCCATAGATTTCGTCCAGCAAAGACATATCCTGCGCGCACAGGATAACGCACCCGCCTCTTTGTCTCACTTCAGCAAGCATAACCTGAAGAGTGGGAAGTTTTTTAATAGCTGGCAGCTCATCTATAACCACCCAAACGCGCCTTTCCAGGTCCCGGGAAAGACTATTAATTGACTCGGTAGCGATACTTATCCACACGCTCAGTAAAGTGGCCATTTCCTCCCTATGTTCAGGAGGGGAAGACAAAAACAGCCATCCATCCCCCTGATCTTCTTTAACCCAGCTTCTGATCGAGAACGGGTTTTCCGTATCTGCAAATAATTCAATGCTATCTATGCTGCCTCGTAAGTGGGATCGGACACCCATAACCGTTTCTTTACCGTCTGCATTGACGATTGCGGCAGCCCTGGTTCCATCATAAAACTTTTGAATGTCTTTTGCAGGTTTGTCAGTTGCAAATGCAAAGAAATTTTTATTCGTTAAATTCCCCTGTCCTTTTAACTTCTCTGCTGTCGCATCAAACAAAACTCGAGCATTCTTAACCCAATAGCTTGTTTCCCCATGGCTCTGAGCAGGAATCAATAAAGCGGCCATTGTTTTGAAATGAGCGGGATCCTGGCATTCTTCCCATACGTTCCATGATTCTGAACGAGAATCGCGGGGATTGAGTATTTTATCTATTTCCGGTCGATAATATTTTTCAATAAATACCCCTGTCATATCCACTATAATAGCTCTCTGCTTGCGGCGTCGAATTTGTTGAAGCAGCTCGTGCAGACAGTTTGTCTTTCCTGAACCCGTCGTGCCAGAAATGAGGATATGTTGCGCTTCGCTATTTTTAACCAGGGGAACATTTGCCAGTTTAAGGTCAGAAGCTGCTTTAGAGCGGTACACCAACTTTGCGAGATCTCCTGCCGATACTTCTTGCGTTCCTGATAAAATCTTCTTTTCTTTTATTTTCGCTCCCCTCCATACCCACCCCAGACAAATGACCATAAAGAAAACAAGCATAAACCAGAGAGTCACAATCCCGTTTTTTATTAATTGATCGTTGATATCCTGTATCAAGTTTTGGTGCCATTTATCATTGAGTATGTGAATGCTGTATACTAATTGCCTGGTTCCATCCTCATACGTATAATTTTGAGTCATTTTCCTGATTTGTTCTTTTCGGACTAATGGAATATTCGTTTTAAAATCCGCCCAGTAATAAGCCAGAGCGGCTGACCGCTCGTAAGGGGAATAGTCAAACCAACTTTTGGTCGCAAAGGCTAAAACCCCGACAATTAAAGTCGCAATAAATGTTACATTTAAAACTTGTTTGGTCATGGAGAGGTTATGCATTGTCACCTGACCGCCACCTATAAACTTTTTAAACATCATTAAATTCCTTTCATGTTTCCTGGGTCTTATTAATTTAAGGCTATGTTTCAATACAACTTTTGTGAGAAAATAAGAGATGAAAGGAATAAGCGGATGAATGAAATAACGACCCCCCCTTCCCCAGGTCGCATGCAGGTACTTCCAGAAAAGCGACCTAGATTCTACCGTAACCGTCTGGTTGTTTATCCTTTGCTCATTAGCGCCGGCGTGTTCATGTTGACAACCCATCCTTTTATTGCTTTGGTGGTCTATGTCCTTTCTAAAAAGATGATAACCAGCTTTCGGGGACAAAATTCTCCAATATTTTCTCCAGCAGACATGCTTGTACAAGAACACTCTGAGCTTTCGAACCAAATATCTCATCTCAACCTCACAGGCTCTGATGATGTAAGCGTTCATAGTCATGAGTATGCAGTCGATCACTGCAACCCATTTGACCCCAATAGCCACGCAGCTTATTGTCCAGGCGGAATTTTCAGTCAAAGCTGGTCGGGTCATTCCATAAGTATGGACGACATACCTTATAGCTCCTCAAACTCCTTTCAAAACCATAATGATTACTAAGATCTGCGTCATTTCCATAACCCATCCCAAACCCTTTTGATGCCCCACTTCTTATTTTCCTGACTAAACTCCCTTTCTTGAGCTTTAAGGTTTGACTTCATCTCAGGTTGCTGGCCCTCAACGACTGATTGTGTTAAATCATTCATAAATCGTGTCGTTTCTTTTTTAGCTTCAACTTGTTTTTCTAAATTTTCTATCTCTTTGTTAAAGTTATATTTATTTTTTTCTATAGCTATAGCAGGATTGCCTGAAGGCGGCTTTTTTATGGTGAGTTTTGCTGATTCATAATGTTGATTGATATCCCATTCAGATTTTAAGTCTGCGGGCGTCATGCCTGATTGACGCTTGTCTATATGATGAGAGACCTCCTGGCGATAGGCTTCGGGGTTCAAGCTTGCTTGCTGCGCAGCCTGGACTATATTCCCTCCATATTTTTTATTCGCGTATTCTTGTAAAGATTCCTGGGTCAGATTGCTACTTGAAGACAGACCACGCTGACGTTGTATGGAAGCGCCCTGGCTGTACATTTGGGCTTCTTGCAAACTCGCAGAGGCTTGATTTCCAAAAGATTCACCCTTATTAAAGTTAAATTGCATCTGCTCCAGTTTGGCTTTGGTCAAACTATCACCTATCGTTCCTTTGTGGTCATCAACATGGTTTAAGACGTGACTGAGGTTAGCAGAAAAACGATTGGCTTCACTAATGGAAAGGTTTTGGCCCATCGAGTCGCTATCCTTTGCAGAAACTTGATATGCGCCTCCTAAACTTCCTTTAACGCCAGCTGTTACAGCGCCTAACACGCCGACAGCACCAGAACCCCCTGGCGCAATGGTCCCTGCTTTCGTCTTAAAATCGGCGCCTGCTTCAACACTCGCATTTAAAAACATATTCAAAGCTTTTTCGTTGCTTATGCCCTTAGCCTTGGCGTAACCCTCAACCTGATCAATCACCTCATCAATTGACTTCTTAACGCTTGTATTGCTGGATTCTCCAAAAGTTTGGTTCAGCCCTTGCGCGCTGGAAATATTCTTCATCAGGGAGAACAGTTCGTTGCTTCCCATCTGCACCTGTTCCGCCGCTGATTTACTATGAGCTATGGCAGAATTAAGAGACCTGTTGCTTTGGGCTTGCCACAAGGCGCTGACGCCGTCATTGGCAGCCATGTTCGTCCCCATATTGGTTAGATGCTGCTGGAACGTTGGGGTACGATCGAACGCGCCATCTTTTATCTGACCATAAGTCGTGGCCAGGGTACCGTCATCCATCCGGGAGCCAGAGTTGATGTTAGGAGAAAGCTGCTGCTGCGCCAGCTGAGTGTTGGCCACGGACTTGTGATGCAGCGTTTGCGAGTCAAACGACACGTTGCCGTCTACCACTTCCGTAGCGGCCTTGGCCGCGAACGACTCCCCGGGTTGCTTCATACTGCTCGAAAGCTGCGACATGGCATAACTGCCTCCCCCTGACAACAACGCAAAAGAAAGTGGAGGTATGGCCAGTTGCAATCCCATCACATACGCATAGGCATGATAGGCCGTATCCGCCAGGCCGCTTTGGGTCATGAGGTTCAATCCTTCCCCGTATCCCATTAATTGCCCTGCGCTCGCTTTAGCCAGGTACATATGCCCAATGGCGTTAATAAGCGCTGACAGGGGCGGCCACGTCGCAAGCCATAGCATGAACTTCCCAAACGCCGTAATGAGATGAATGCCCCCTGTCGTAAAGGTGAAAGGAGCAACGGCCGCAAAGAATATTAATCCCGCAATCATAAAAAAGGCATGCAATGTCGGAATCTGAGTGCCCGACAACGCAAGTTTGATCAAGGCGGACTCGTCCTGCTGGATCTGTCCCCGCTCCGCATTGAGATAGGACAATGCCGGATTGCGCGGCAACCCGAACTCCTCCCGCTTGTCCTGAAGCGCCGCCCGGTATGCATTGAGCATCAGTTCCTGCTGGATCACATTGGCGGCATCGCTGGAGCCTTTCGCCAGATAAGCCCACGCATCCCCAAAGTATTGCCGCAAGCGCTGCGTTTCATAAGCCCCGTCACTTGTTCCCCCAAACAACCGTCTGGCAAGGGACTGGAACCCCGCCTCAACTTCAAGCGGAATCACCTCCTTTACCCTGGCCGCGCAGCGCCCGCAAAACATAAATTCAGAACGGCCGTCAGGATGACGCCAATACATCCCCAGCGCTTTGTGAGCATTGGCTTCTATAAACCCCAGCATGTCCTGGCTTTCCATAGCCGCTTTCTTGCCAGGCGCAATATTGGTAAAGATGTAAGGCCAGGCATAACACTGGCGGGTAAAGTCCTTGATGTTTTCCCGCATGACCGGATCCCGGATCGTCAAGGTGCGAGCCTCATACATCAGCCTTGCTCCAAACATCGGCCCCACTTGCGAGATCCTCTCCATATCGCTCGTGGTCATGAACTTTTCAACAATATCGGTCAGCGCATCGCTCATTTGCGTCGACAGACTTGCCGCAAACGCAATACCGAAGGGCACATTGGCCACTGAAGCCGCCCTGAAACTCGTATCCACATGATCAACAATGTTCACTTTCACCTTTGGACCCCAGAAAAAAGCCATGAGTACAAAAGTCGGCATGATCCATTTTTTAAACAGGAAAGCCATAGACGCCGCTGGAATAGCGCGGGCCGCCACAGTTAATAATGCGCCCCCCGTCACTAGAATGCTGAGCTTGTGAAAGTAGGCGCTATTGGCCAGCATCGCCAGAGAGTTGAATGCTTTCCACAGCATTTCCCCGCCGCCATAACTGTATACGGTAAAATCCATGGTTATTCTCCCTAACTGTTTTTCGCTACAATTGTTTGTTCTATGGCCTGGATGGTTTGGTTCAGCAGATGGATAGAGCCGTTGTTGGCTCCAATCAGAAGAGCCTGAACCCGTGACCGCGAATCCTGAAGGCTTTTCTTGAACTGCTCTATGGCGGAATCTTCAAGCTGGATCTTTTGCAAGGCGTCAATGGCTTCCAGAACTTCGCTCATCACCCGGTCAAACTGGGTGAGAATGATATTGGCCGCAATGAACTCAACGGCATCCTGCATCAGAAACGGCGTTCCCGCCGCTGCGCTGACCTGGATATACCGGTAAACCGGCAAGTTCACCGCATCATCCAGAAACCCGATCTCCTGCGCGCTAAACTCCCCGTTGGTCATATACTTGACCCGCAGGCCGGCAATCCTGTCGCTCACCTTTGACCTCATAGAACCATTTTCTCCTTTCTGATCATGGGGAATGGTAATTGGCGTCAGCTGAGGAGCAAGGCAGCGCTCCTTTTCATCACACGTGAGCTGAGAGGTCGTCCCTCCTTTCAGGTAAGCGGCGATAAATTCCTTCTGATCCGCTTTCGGTTCAATGATGCGCAACCGGAAGCCATCCCCGTCTTTACGGGATATTACGGTTCCCGTAACGCTCATGATGAAAGACGCCAGCTCCTTGTTGCTTGAATAAGCAGGCATCTTCTTCATCACATGCCACACCAGGTTGTATTCTCCCTGCAGCAGATCCTTGTACTTTTGCTGAGACGCTTCCACGCCTGACTGGACCCTGGCGGGCTTGTCACAATGTTTTCTGCCTCCAAACCAGTCTTCACCTCCCTGACGCTGCTGGGCCATGCACAGTTCTTCACTGGCCGCCGTGCCTTTAGGCCACAAGCCCCCCACAATCTGCTGGCTGGCCTGGCAAGACGTCAGCATCATATTGTTCATGTCCTGGATGTATTTGCGCAACTGAGCCAAAAGGTTCTCAATTTGAGGGGCCTGGGTCTTTAAGGCCAACTGAAGGGCGAAGGTGGGAATGCCTGTACCCACCTGACGGAGCAACTGGGATAGCTGGTCGCCTTTTAAAAAGGAGAAAGACCCAAAATATAAATCCAGGCTGTTACACCCGACTCCCAGCCTGGGAAGGCTGATATTAACCGGTTGAACAAGCGTATTATTCTGCCGCATTGCATATCCGCCGCCAGTGTAATACCCGGAAGCCTGGTCTGAGAATGATCCGGCGGACGTGCCGTTAACGCTTGCCCCCAGGCTCTCAAAAAATCGGTCAAGAGCCCCACTGGCTTGAGCAGGGCTTAAGGTTATCAAGACCATAAACGTCATGACGACAAGCTTCAGCAGATTGTTTCCAGGGACGTTATTTTGCATGGGCTTGTTCCTTTAAAAACCGGATGATCACCTTAAAATTTTCTTTTAATTCAGAAGGGCTGATCAGACCCCTTGCCAGAGGGATCGTTTGACCGGACCGGGGATTGACCAGCAATACCATGGGAAACACCCCTTCAGGATTCATCTGTCCTATGGTCCCATTGTCCCTAACCGCATCCGGAAATGCCTCAACAGGCTGCCCGTCTGGCGATATGGCTTTGATGGCAAAATGATATCGGTCTGCCAGCTGCCTGACCGCAGGGGCCATTTCGTGGCAGTAAGGACAATCCTTTCTGAACAGGAAAAAAAGCCCGTGGGTTTTCGCCAGAACAAAAATGTCTTCCTCAAGCTGTTTTTCCATCTTCTCCTGATAGATTTGCCGATGCCGGGAAGAGGGCCAATCCGCTTCGCGATAGTTCTCTCCTGAAAGAAGAGACGATACCATCCAGGTTTTCTCAAAATTGCTCGAGCGATTAACGATCCGGTTATACGCCTTCTGGAATGCCAGGACGTTTTCCAGGGTCGGATACAAAATAGCTCGGGCTTGCAGCTCCTCAAAATCCTTGCGCGCTTTCTCCATCTCCCGAGTGTGAACGTAGGAGCCTTGAGCATCACTTTTTGAAGCAGCGTTATTGTCAGGATGTAACGATTGGCTTTTTTCGTCTGGTCTGTTTGCCGGTTTTGACCTCAAAGGAGGATCAATGTACCAGGACCACCCCGCATCCGGCGCTTCATACCAGGTCTTTGCTTGATTATGTTTGGCATAACCTTCAGCATTCATGATAAATAGGGAGATGCATACAAGCAGCATGAGTAAATTCCTAGAATTGATCACGGGGGTGTCCTTGTACCAAAGTCGTTTCTGAACCAGGGGCGCCCTTAGGGGCATCCTTTACCGCTTGAGACGAAGGCTTCAGAAGGCTCCCCTTGATTTCCATAGACTGCTTGAGGCCGGATACCAGCTTTTCAGCGCTGGGAGGCTTTGTTCGACCCATCACTTCCGAAAGAATTTCAGAGAAATTGATTTGAGAGAAATCAATCCTGGACAGTTGCTCAGCTGTTAGACCCTGGCACTCAGGATGCTCGGGAGACCCAAAACCAAGACCTAACTGTCTTTTCCCTTGCTCCTGAACGATTTTGGCAAGCTTCGTGCCGTAACAGCAAAAGGTGGTTTTCTTGCGAATGCAGACGCCAAGCTTTTTTTCAGCGCAGTATGTTCCCACCTGGATACACCGGTTTTTGCCTCGTAATTCAGCAAGCTCCTTTTCAGTGGCATCACACGAAGCGAGCTTTAAAGAGACGCCCCATCCGTCGCCATTACCGCAACAGTCCTTAAAGCTGACGCAATGGCGCGTACACCGGCGGTCTGACCCCTTGAATATGCTTCCAAGGTTTTTTAAATCATCCCCCGCCTCTTTGAGAACAGACATATGGCTCATCACTTGAGCCAAATCAGAATTGGGTCCATAAGTTTGATCCGCGCAATCCCCGCTGAGACAAAACAGGTTCATCTTGCCGGATGACCGATACGTCCTCCCTGAAACCTTCCCGCCGGGACACCGGTAGGTCTGCTCCCATACCACACAGACATCCCTCACCTTTTCCTTGCAGGTGGAATGAACCTGATAACAGCCTTTGGCTCTTAGAGCCGCGCAATCATTTTTAGCCGGATAATGGCAGCGGTAGCGCTTCTTGCGCCGCCACCAGTCTCTTGAAACCGGATACCCGTTTACGATGCGCGTCTGCGGCCCCTCAACGACAATCACCTCCTCATAAGAGCACAAGCCCTGCTCGGCCCGCTCTTCCCAATGCCCGCAATTATCCCGTATATGCTCAACGACGTTTTCTTCACCGGGTTTCAGGCTGATATCCACAAGAACATCATGCTTGTTGATCCAGAACCATCCGCCCCTGGCTGTAGTCACGGAGACGACGCCCGACTGGGATAAAGACGCCCACCAGGGCGGCGTATATCCTTCCCGGTAAGCCACGCTCTTGACCCGAGAGATCAATTCAGCGGGCAAGGGATTCCGCAACACTGTATGAGCTGCGTAAGCATAAGTATGAACGGTAGACCCATCCAGCTTTTGATCCGTGAGAACGTTGCGGGCAAGTCCGCCGGCCCATCCATGGGAATAAACATACAGCTCGCTTTTCCAGGGTTGAGGATCCGGAACTTCCACAATCCGGGTTTCCTCGCCTTCCTCAAGCGTCTCCTCCCCTGACTCCTCACAAACTTTTGTCTCTTCAGGAGTTGTCCGTGATTCCCTGACGGACTCAACCGTTTCCTCCAAAACTTTTCCAGGATCCTTTACAATCTCATTGCCCGACAAAATCAGTGGATCCGTGTGGGGATCGATCACGAACCGTTCTCCCTTGTCAAAATTCTCAGCGATAAGCCGGGAAGCTTCATCACTCTGAAAGGCCTTAGCGGACTGTTCACCAAGGTCATGGGCTTTTATCCCGCTTTGGGGCAAGTCTGTGCCTGCGTAGCCCGTCACATTCTGAACGCTTCCCGGCTGAGGAAAAGGGATGCCTTGCGCGAGCGACATCCCCTGCCGGTGAGCGTCAGACATGGCTTGACCAGAAACCGTCATCGATACAATGACCAGCAAGAGGGTGAACCCGCAAGTCGCGCTCTTTGCAGCAAGCATCATGAAGGCAAACAGGAATGGCTTGGCAGGAAGGTTCAAACTTGTCCTCCCTGAAGCTTCCGAAAGAGATCCCTGGCCGCTTCCTGAAGGGCGCCATTCACGCTTGAGCGCTCCAGAAAGGCCCCTAAAGTGACGTTGCCAATCATCTTGTCATGGGTATTTCCTTGCGAGAGGACAAAGGCCGGTACACGGGAGATGTCAAACTTGTCGAACTTTTCGGGATCAATATCCACAACAATCCCTAATTCACGGATATAGTTTTGAGTCTCCTTAAAACTTCCTCCCATCAACCCCCGGAACAGCAGCCTAGCCCCAATCCGGTTAGCCTGATTCCACAATTCTTTAAGCGAGTCAGCGGGAACGCTTGCGGAAACAAAGACAAGAAGAGTGACGCCTGAAGATCTTCTTGACCGCTGGTGAACTTCCAGGCTTTCAAAAAGCGATGAAGGGCATTTTCCTGAAGGACGGGACGCGGATCCCTGTCCCTGGCATTTTTTCTGGCCCTCATGAATAAACGGCACATTTTTTAAGGGCACTTGCCCGGGTTTCTGGTTAATTGAAGCGGCCTGATCAAAATGCTTGCGAATCATTCCGGAAGCATATCCAGATTCCCGCAAACCCTTATTTGCAAGAGTATCGATGATCTTTGAGGCTTCATGATCCGCCGAGTCTTGTAAACCTTGCGCCTGCGTGATGAGATCATTTGCCTCATCACCCCGGGTTTCCGAAGCAAAAAGACACGGGAATCCCGGTAATATCGATGCCCATAACAGAAAGGCCATTCGCATATGCGCCAGCAAAAGGGGGACCCTGTTCATCGATTAGGCTCCTTTTCCGGAAGAACCATTTTTCAGCTTTGGTTCTTGAGCGCTTAAGGCGCACAATTGCGCAAACGATATCGTCTTTCCTGGCGCTCTTTGAGAAAACCCTCTGTCCCAATACTCGAGAAAGGCGTCTGTTCCATCCCTGACGCTTGACGGCTTCTTGCGCCATACGATTTGAAAGCCATAGTGGCGGGCAAAGGACTTCAGTTCCTGGCGTAATTCCCTGGCGAACTCCAGAGCGTCTTGCGTATCATTCAGAATCATATCCTGTTCCTGGTTATGGACGATTTCCCGAGTACTATTATGATAGGGGTCATCGCGATGAGAACCATCCTGATGGGAGTCATCTCCATGAAGTTCTTCCTGGCTGCAGACAAGGTCGCTGAGCTTGCCCCAGTACAACCGGCGCCAGTCAATAAAGATCAGTTTTTTTCCTGCTTTGCGATCTTTCTTGCAGACGGGATTTGGGTGTGTAAAGGTGCCAAACCCAACGGACTTCACCCGTTTCAGCTCCTTGTGAAAGGCGGGGCGAAAATAATGCTCGCCGTTCGCGCCTGGGGATGCATTCATGCTGCTCCCTAAAATAAAACTTGATGTCATCATAACGATATGTTTTCGCATTATATTTTTCTCCTGAAGCTACAATAAACAACAATCCCTGCGCCGCCACGCCAGGTACCCAAAATCAGAGCCGTTGTAAGGAAACTCCTTGCCCCCTTGCCAAAACAGTTCCGTATGACCCAACGGATAACAGTCATGGGCCGTGGGAAGGGGATAGGTCATCTGCAAGCGGTATTGGCTTTTCCTGATAACCGGCATGGGATATTTGGAACAAAGGCCCTCCTTGCCATATGTCCCCCACAGCAGGGCCTCGCGGTGCAGCTTGGCCATAAATCGGCCTGTGATGAGCAGACTGGCCTGGACGCCTCCTGAGTGATCATTCAGGGTCCCCGTAAAAGGGTAAAGTCCTCCCTGGCATCCAGAACACCAGAACAGCGTATCCAGAGGCAGGTTCAGGGAAGAGGCTAAACAATCACCGGCGCAAGCGGCCTGAGCGACCACGTTCCCGAACAGAACGGATTCAGGGTTCAAAATGAAGGACTTCTGATCATCATTCCATAAAGGGTCAAGTTCCGTCAGGTAAGCCAGATCGATTGACATGGTTTCCAGGCATACGAAGTCCGTGAGAACTTCCAGCCAGTACATGACCGGATAGACGTACCAGTGAACCTGATAAAAACTTTGATGGGTTCCGTCTTCAGGATTTTCTTCAACGTCCCCGCGATCATGAACGCCAGAACTGGCGACGGATATTCCTCCCATGTTGACCAGGCAATAAGGCGTGCGGGTCACATCCACCAGGCGCACCGGCTCCCAGAACCCGACGGGAATGCCCGGCATCGGCGCGTTCAAGGGCGGCTTCTTGCAAAAACAAACCGGTTCCCGGGAACCTTTAGGACTGGGCTTGCCCTTTACCACGTCTATGCCCATAATCGTGAGGGGAAAGACGCACTTCCAGCAAATGTCGGTGACCGGATTAACGAACTTTCCATGACAAACTCCCCCATAGACGGATGATGTAAAAGAGCTTAAAAAAACGATTATGAAAGACCCCCTGATCCATAAAGACCCTTTGATCCACCTCGAGAACCCCATGGTGTCGCCCCTGGATTTTATGACGGTGAGCATCGCTGTTGTGATCTTGCTCGCCATCATCTTGCGGTATTTTCCTAAAATCCCGGAGCCCAACTGGCGGTTCCGCTCTCCGATCGGCAAGTTGCCCTTCTTTGACGGGGTCGTTTTGTATGGCCTGGTCCTTCTACTCGCCTGCTTCGTTTTTAAATTCATCGGGATATTCCTTCTGCCAAACTGAGTTCTTCAATCAGTAGCGCTTTGTCTTTCTGAGAGATCCGGGCTGGGACAGCCTTAATGCTGAACTTGTTCGACAGGATCGCTCCCTGATCAAAGTAGAAGATTCTTTTATGGGTTCTGGATAGTGGCAAGGGTTTGCCGCTGACCAGCACGATTTTGGCATCCTGTTTTAAGGCCCATTGCACCTGATCCTCATCTTCTCCCTGAATCAAAACAAGCGGCTTGCCAAAGGAATGATCGTCCAGCGGATTCACCTGCATTCCCTTGCGAGCGATAAAGTTTCCTTTATGGTCTTTAATATCCCCGTCAATGATGATGGACGGATCATACTCCCTTGACTGGTAAGCTGTGGCCTTTACGATCCCGGAAACAGGCTGCGGGGATTCAACAGAGGCTTTGACCCTTTCCTGAATTTCCCTTTGATGCCGGATCAGCTGGTTTGTCGATTCCAGGCTTTTCAGCCGGTCATAGATCATTTCCAGCAGGCTTTGTTCCCTGATCTCAAACGTCGCTCCCGCCACGCCAAAATCCTTTGAGACAGCCGGAACAACAACAGATGCCGCCACAATAACGGAGAGTTTTTTAAACATGGACGCCCCTTTCCTGTTCCTGTTCTTGCGTCCGCCTCACGTGTTCAATGGCGTCCTCAATGGAATATCCCTGGTGAATGAGGCTTTCAATCGCCTGGTACTCTTGCGGGTTGGTGGAATAGAGAAGACGGCTGAACGAATCAACCCTCAAGCGCCCCACAATGCCATGAATCCCGGGCCCGAATATCGCCACTTCAGAATAATGGGGAGGCCTGGAATGAATGGAACGAAGCAGAGCCTCCTTGTATTCATCGGCGGCAAACGCCTGAAGCTGGGGATGGCTCTTTAAAGCGGTAATGACGTCATCTTCCTGTTTCAGGATGCACTTCCAGGAACTGCAGTTAAACGCTTCTGTGGCTCCGGGAGCTTCAGGCTTGAAATAGTCAGTCAAATGCTGGGTTGCGCAAATAATCCCGCCTTTATATTTACGGGCGATACGGGAAGCTTCAGAGATGAAGGAGGCCGTGCCTTTTCCGCCAAGAAGCATCCAGGCTTCATCGATGATGATTACAAAAGGCTTGTTGCGGTCTCCTTTGGCCATCTCCTGGTTGATCTGCATGATCAGCATCTGAACCACCACAGCCATGAGATTGGGGTGGCTCCTCAAGTTATCGGTTTCAATAACGATTAAGTCCTCTTTTAAATTGCTGTTGGCCGGATCATTAAAAAAGTGTCCAAACGTGCCCCTGGACGTAAAGGCGCTCAGTTTTTCCCCCAGATCTTGCGCAACAGGATTTTTATGATCGATCAGAAATCCCTGAACCGTATCCACGCTGCTTTTTGTCTGGTATTTTTCAAAAGAGAACCGGATCGCCTGATCCAGAAACGAGTTTTCCAGATCCGTTGTCCCTTGCCGGGGCGCAGACATGACCTGAAACACAGGACCAACCAGAGCCAGCATGTCCGAACGGGCCTCCGCCTCTTGCGGCGAATCTCCTGTGGGAATATGGGTAAAGGGGTTGAGACTGACCGGGTAGCGCACGTCAAACTCAATGTGCCGTCCTCCCAGAATCTGGCACGTCTTTTTAAAGCTGCGACCCAGGTCCAGGACGACAGCTTTGCCCCCCACTCCCATAACGGTGGACATGAGTTCATTCAAAAAGAACGACTTTCCCGAACCCGTGGTTCCCGCAATAGCGACGTTATGGTTATGATCAACCTGGGTATTTTTACTGTCGGGCAATAACAGCCGGTCAAAGGGATTCCAGAAGAACAGCTGGCCTCTTCTTCCCGTCAGCGGCATTCCCGGCGCCGCCTGGCCCCGCCACTCCGCCAGAATCGGCAACAGGTTCTGAGCCTCTTTCGTGACCGTGATCTTGGCCTTGGAGAGCTTGAGCAAGTCCGTACCCATCCCGAACGGCTTCCTGAATAACAGGCCCTTTTTATATCCCAATGTCCAGGACATCGGCAGGGAAGCTAACAGAACCGTCAGGTGATCACACCGGGCCGGCTCGAATGTCCATCCGCCCCGGCCCCAAATGCGGCGCAACTGCTGCTCATGTTCCTGAATCTTTTCAGGGGCGCTAAAGACCGAGTAGCTTAAGGACGACACAATCACCTGCCCGCCAGCTTGCAGCTCGGCCGCAACTTCAACGCTCTCCGCGTACTGTTCCTGGAGATCAGGAATGAACTTAGCCAGGTTACCCCGCAGGGATTTTTCCAGAGACTCGCGTTTGGCGTAAGCTTTACCCTTAGCTCTGGACTGGCTTGCGTTAACGAATAAACCGTAATGAATGAGATAAGGACAGCCAATGGCATGGCTTCTCTCCAAAGCATCCCCGATCATCCGGTCCATAAACCCCAATGCCCACCTTCGAGGCCAGACTTTGGGGACATAACTGCGGCAAACCGTTTTTCCGTCATTGAGCAGCGTTTGCTCTTCCTGAATCCGCCAGGTACGCCTTGTACCGGTTAAGTTCCTGGAGAGAGAATCATGCTCTTGCCACTGGCCAGAATACGGGTAAACATCATCGTCGATATTCAGGATGCTTCCAACCTCACCAATGAAACCGTCCGCGTCCAGGATGGTTGAGTACACGCCCAGAGTTTCCAGAAGCGCCCTCAGCTCTTTGCGGAACATCAAAATAGTGTCCTGTTCAACCAGACTAACCTTATGACCTGGAACAGCGTATGAAACCAGCAGCCGGAAATCCCGTACAAGGTTGCCGTTTTCATCATCAAACGCCTTGCTCTTGAGAAGGTCGCCGCGCCGGGACGCCAGCTTCTGGAATATGGGAGATGAGCGGGACGCTTCCATCCTGGAATCACGCCAATTATCCAGATAGCCTCCAATACACGGGCTTGCGAATAAGAGGAACTGCAAGGATGTTCCTTCCGTCAAATGGCCATTCTGACGGAAGAACTCAGCGATTTGTTGCTGGTTATCCAGAGAAGACCCCACAATAGGAGTGGCCAGCAACACAAAACCCGTCGAATCCTGGTTGTAGAAAAGCTGCATCGCCGGATCGTAGCTCTCATAAGGCAAGACTTCATGCAGCCTTGGAAAAGCGGCAATATGGCGTTCCATGTATTCGCTCAAGTTTTTAGGGCATTTTGCGGCAAACATTTTCTAGCTCCCTGCGTTCTCATCAAGAGAAATAAGACGGCTTAACTGATCGGGGCCGTAATAAACATAGACCTGATTGCCAGGTAATCTGCTGGCGCAGGCCTTCTTCGCCAGAGGGTCATCATCATGACCGGGGTCAATTTCCTGGCGGTCGATCATTTTGTTGATCCTTGAAATCGAAGCGCACCCGGCGCCTTCCCCCATGGGGCAGTCAAAGTGGCTCGAATAGGTCGAACCCGTGCAACCAGAAAGAAGAAGGGAGGCAGCTAAAGAGCCAAGGGAAAAGATTATTTTTTGATCTCGCGAGTCAATAAGGGCACGATTGAGTTGCATTAGAATTCTCCTTGAGGGTCGGTGGGTTGAGCATCTGCGCGGGGTTGTTGAGATTCAGACGGCGCGTTCCCAAGCGTCACGCTGTCTTGCTCAAGCGGCGTCAAGTCCACGCCTCTCATCAGGACAGCGTCCAAAACCCTGCCACTGGCGACATAAGCGACGGGAGACATGGATTCAGCGCGCCTGATCGAAAATTCGGCCAGCTTATCCATGGCGGAACCCACGCCTCCTCCCACAGCCCCTTTAAAGGCGTCGCCATTGGACAAAGCATTCGTTTGACCAAAAGGCGACACCGGAAAAGTCCCCGATGTGGCTTGCATCTTAAAGAAGTTTGAAGTCGCCGAAAGGAGTCCTGCTCCAAACGCTTCCCGGGCGATCTCACTTGACCGGTCAATGATTTTAGCCCGGATACCCTGCACGCCGTCTTCTGACGCGATCCATCCTTCAACGGGCTTTTCGATGTTCCGGTTGCTTTTATCCCGCCATGAAAGGGTTTTTAAACGGCATAAGGCTCTTTCCGCAGAAGCCGACCCATAACAGGTCCCGATTAACACGGCATCCTTGACCTTGCCCTTTAAACCCCCTGGCAGATTCCCATTATCAACGATGCGCAACAGGATTGGCTGTGGGTCAGACGAAGAGTTCGTGCCCGTTGAAACGACTACCCCCATGGCTGTCACCACCTTGAAATACGTTCCTGCGGGAAGATAGGTATCGGGCGATTTGTTGGAGCTGTCAGAAACGCTTGCGCCTGAAAGGTGCAACAGCTTTCTCTTTTTCTTTTGTGACCCCTCTTTTGCGAAAACAGCTGCAGAAGCGCCTGCCGTCTCAGGCATTACTGACGGCGTGGCGCTGGAAGATACGCTATCCACGCTCCCGAGAGACGGGAAGCGTTGAGGTCCGGAGGAAGACGAAGGGGATCCAGCAGAGTCACGTCCGGACGCTTCAGGCAAACCGGACAATTGACCCGCGACACCAGAGGATTCACCCATGGGCTTATCCTTCCTGGCTCTAGTCTCTAATACCTGCAATTCTTGTATGGCTTTAGACTTTACATCGGGACTCCCCTCAAAAGCCCCCATGAGCGTGTTGATCTTCTTTTCCAGAAAGAGGTTCTCTTCCCTGATTTTATCCACCTCCTCCCGGGAGGACCTGACAAGTTTTTCGATACGCGAAACCCAGATATCCCCATCCTTGACCCCGGACAAGGGCGTTGATAGATGAGCGATCGGCTGTTCAACGGGTTTCTCGGATTCTGGTTTGGAAGCCCCCGGGGACGGACTTTGCGTCAAATCAAACACCCCAAAAGCCCAGCACGCGCCTATAAGCGCCATTCCTGCGCCTGTTCCCAGGCGCAACAATTGTTTTTTACGTAAAATCTCAGGCGGTTCATCCCCCGATACCTTCAAGACGTTCGCAACACCCTTCACGGATCTTGTGAACGCCGTTTTCTTTTCCTGCCAATTCATCGATCTTTTCCTTCAAAACCCCAAATCCGTCAAAACCTTAAGTTGCCCCGGGAACCCCGGACAGCCGCCAGCTTCTTGCAAAGCGGCTGTCCGTCACCTTTTCCTTATGACAAAACCTTAAAAAGAGCCTCGGATTTTGCAAGAGCGATTCCAATTCCCGTGAGAGCGCCAACGCCAATAATGGCCAGTCCCTGGCCAATATTGCCTTGCACAATCGAATAACCTCCGCCAAACAGGGTCCCTCCCCCAACCACAAGGCTGGCAACCTTGCCTAATACAAGATTGGTCGCTTTTTCAACCTGACCATCAAGGGTGGCCCAACACAGACCTGTGGTTAACAGCAAACCTGCTGATGCCCAGACGGCTACCTTCAAAAAAGCCTTCACACGATTTACAGACGCCTTTTGACTCATTTCTTTCTCCAGATTCATTTTTTTCTCCTGTCGTTAACGATGTTGAATGACGAATAACCGCGCTGTACTGTGGGGATCCAGCGCGGATCGGTCAAAAGCCGAAGCCAGATCCCCCTTTCCCCAAAACGCCCTGGGATCCAGGGTTTGCCGTTCAGCGCTCTCACTCCTGATGCTAAAAACGAGCGTCCTGAACTTATCGTTTTGATAGGCCTGCTCCAGAACAGCTTCCACAGGCCCTTCTCCCCGGCTCACCTCATGGGCGCTAACGGCCATGAATCCATCCGGCAGTTTCCCTTTTATCAATTGCCCCAGAAGATCCGCCGGCGCATCCCGGGGAGAAAGAGACGATAAGGAAGGGCTGGATGAAGAAGCGACGCTCGATTCCTCAAATCTCAACAAAATCGGCTCCACTTTTTTAGGAACCGGAATCAGCCTTAAATCTTGCGCAGCCCCTCTCCTTGTAATGACAGTCACGTAAACCGGGATCTCCAGATCGTCCGGCGTTACAAACACATGGCCGCTTTTATGGTGCGTGATCAGATCCGGTTCCGCGGGGTAAGCGTAAACATCCTCAATCCCATCATTCTCGATTGATATTCGGGTCAATCCGGATTTGGAAATCTTGAATTCGATGACCCGGGAGGGGTCCAAACGCGTATGAGCCAGACATCCCGCAGCGCATAAAGCGCTCAATATCCCGGTCAGCGCTGCGTTCATTTTCTTGCCTGTCATAATTGGAGATAAATTCATTGTGGTTCTCCCTGTTTCCTTAATTCCGATACGCCTTCTAAAAGAATGACCCCGTGGCTTCTCACCGCCCACGACACCTGAAACGTCTTCGGGATAATAACGGGCGCCGTGTCGCCCCCAAACCAGGAGCTGTGCTCGCCGGTTACTTCAATCGTTCGAGTCGCCTGGTTGACTTTGAAAGAGTTGGGGTAGAAAGCCGTACTGATTTTATCCTCCTTGATTTTTTGAGCCTCCTTTTGGAGTTGTTCCTTTAAGGGGCCATAATTATTCAGTGAAATTTTAAGGATCTGGCTAATTTTCCAGTCAATGCTATCGGGGTTCGCGCACAAGATGACATTCAAAATCCCTGCCGCCCAATCGATCAAATACTCATTGGAGAACTTGCTTCTCGTCACTTCCAAACGATGTTCATCCTGGTATTGGGGCATCAGTACCCAATGTTCTTCCGAACCCATTAACTTGAAGGCCAAACCCATATTGGTTACGGTTAATCCCGCGCAGCACCAGAGAGCCAGATCCCGTTGTTTTAAGGCTGACGCCAGGGTCGCTTTCGCGTAAACGAAGTTCATCCCCAAAATCTCCTTTTCCAGGAACACGGGACACAAGAGGAAACGCCAAACCGAAGGCCCAAACGCCAGTGCAGGAAAGAAATCAGAGAGAACCCGACAGCGATCTTCTTCAACTTCTTGACCACATACACCACGCTCGGAGCTAATAAAGCGAACAACGCTTTCCATGCCACGGATTCAAAAGAAAAGCATATCATCAGGCAGATAACGCCCAGCGCCCATTCATCCAGCGTGATCCCGACAATCCGCAATGGATCAGACATGTAGCTGTAAAGACGGTGTTCCTTGAAACCACTCATGGACGGTCTCCTTCCTCAATGTCTGAAATGGCCGCCTGTAAATTTCCCATGGCATGGAGCAGATAGTTCTCCCGGAATTTTAAAGAACCGGCTCTGTCCAGACGCAACGACAAGATGTAAGACAGGGCTGTTCCCAAGTGCGCTGACAGCTTCCAGTCCTCAATCACATCGTCAATCTCCACATCAGGCGGCTGATTCAAGGGCACAGCGCACATTGCCAGATCCCGCCTTAAGCTTTGCAACTCCCGGTCCAGATACCAGGCGGATTTTCTGAGGTCGTTCAGGGCCGATGTTTTACGGCCTGCCCGGGATATATACTTCACGACGCATCCCAGATGATGACACAGACCAAATTCCTCAATCACCCGGATCGGCTCAATAGACCGGCCTGCAATGTAATGGGCTGGATAAAAAATAGCCTTGTTGTCCAAAGGCGCCTTCAGTCCTTCGCTCATCCCCTGTCTCCTTTTCCTGGAACCTTCTCTTTCCATGCCCGAATCAACGCAGACCTCACAGGCAAGACCCGCAGCGCCCTGTTCAACTCTTTGCTCGTCTCACTCTCCTCACAATGAGCGCTTTGTTCTCCCGCTAATATCGCCTGGCCCTTCCGGATGGTCTCGTTATCCCGCTTCCTGGCCGATATCCGGCAGGGAGGAAGAGGCCAGCGGGTTTCAAACACGAGCCACCCCTGGTGCGCGCAATACTCAAGACAAAAGGCCTGACGCATTTGCGCCACATCAACTTGACGATCCATCACAATCTCCTGTTTTGACCCGTAAATCCCCCGGTAAATCTCCAGAAGCCCGCATCCCTCCTCCAGAGCCTTCGTCCTTGCCCGGGATACATATTCCGGTTTGATTCCGGAACAGGACCGCTTCAGATGTTTGGGCGCATAATGCGTAAAAGACCAGTAGTCCTGACCGTATGCGGGACTATTCTCCACACGCTTGCGGTTTTCTACCCCTTCAATAAACCGCAGCAAGACCCCGTAATCATCAAACGCCCCGATCTTCCTGCTGTCTTTCCCGAACACCCTGATCACTCCGTCCTCCTGTTCCTTAAAAAAACAAAAAATGCATAACTCATATAATTTTGAACTTTTGAGCATTTTTATAATTCATTTATTAACAAAAAACCAACTTTTTTTACAATTTACTCATGAAAAAATGTTTTTAACTTATTAAAAAAATATTATTTATTTTACGGTAAAATTTTTGCATTAGTCATCTTTCCATGAAAGTCTTTCTTCTCCTGTATTTTTATATTAACAGAAACCATTGATGTGCGCTCAACCGCCATATTTATCTCCTGAAATGCGCTTTCATTTTTTATGGATGGACAATTTATAAAAATTTATAGATTGCCCATAATATTTTTTTTGTTCATATATTTTTTGCTTTCTCTTTTTTTATATTTATTTCCCAAACGCTTCCTGAAATCAGACAGGCCCATCCTTTAAATCTGAAAGACGGAATCAAGGATTTTTCAATCTCCAACCCAATATTGCGAGACGGGATCAGATAACCCACAGGCGTGTGTCTCATCCGCATAAGTCCCGGCAGTCATGCCGGATTCTTCACCACGCCCTCCGGTGAGAGATTCCAGAATCACAAACCCGTGCGACGAGGCATAGTCGTAACACCACCCTCGCGCCAGGCTTTCCACATCCAGATCCGGTGTCACCGCATATTGACGAGCTGTGAGAATATCCCCGCAAAACACATCGATCAGATCCAGCTCTTCCTCAAATGCCTGCCGTTCCGTTGATGACAGACGGTCTTGCATCTTCTCCAGGACAGCGGCAAGACGCTTGTAAGGATGCCACACAAACCCCCACTTGCCGTCTTCTTCTCCTCTCCGCTTATACCCGGCATGGTAAAAAGAAAGCGTTTGCTCCAGGCGACAGAAATAATCGCACAAAGCTTCAAAAGTCCCGAAACAACGACGAGACGGAATCACAGGACCTTGCATCCAGATCATTGTCCGCCTCCCCCTGCTAAAGCTGGTCTGCCCGCTATTCTGTCAAGGTTCATTCCGAAAAAAGGCGACCCATACGGTTTAGGGGATTCAACAAAGTGCCCTCTCCTCAAACTTTCTAAACCAGGTTGGCCGGTAGGTTCTGTAGTAGCTGCATCATCTCTTATCCAGCGTTCAAACCGTAAATCCCCTTCTTCCTGGACGATGTGAATACAGGAAATCCCCGCGGCAGATAAAAACGCCGGCGTTAAACGTCCCGCCAGCCATTTGGCCTGGTAACGGCTCGCCGGTCTCAAAAACAGGGCGTTTAGCTCTTCCAAAAACGCCTCACAACCGTTCAGCAAGTCCTGATACGCTTCTGATCCCCACGTCTTCAAACACCGCAAGCGGAAGTCCTGCAGGGCCACAGGCTCGCCGGAGGTTCGGATGCGCGCTTCAAGGTTTTTTGTCTCCTCCTGGTCCCTGATCAGTTCCTGCATCAGACGGGAGGGCGCACGCTCTGGATTCCGGTCTCCGATTCCGTACTGGCCCTCGAGGATTTTGCGGATGCTCTCGAACTTTAACGCCCATTCCAGGGTCGCTTTGAAAGAGGACTTGTTCTCTCCCATCAAAAACTTGCTGGAAGCGACCTTTTGACAAAAGTCTTTCCATTTATCCAGTCGCTGGTCGAATTTGTCCTTGAAGGCCTGTTTGAGAAAACCCGTCAGTTTGCCCGTCAGCTCAATTTGAGCCTTGCCTCCCTCGACAACGGCTGTCCATAATTCAATCATTTTTTGAACAATCTCATTGCCTGCATGTGATTTATCGTCAGATAAATCTTTTGGGGTATTCTTTGCTTCTTTAGATGATCGGCATTCCTTCCCGTTACGCAGCGGCTTGAGAGATGCTTCTTTCCCGTTACCGGAAGCTGAATCGGGATGAGCGCAGGAGTCCGAGTTGACCGGCGTGGCTCTGGTAGAAGAACGAGCGACAGAACCTTCCTGAGGGGCAGGATGGTTCTTAAAGCCGTCGGGGTGGTCAGGACAGGAAAGACTCGGATCCTGATCCGGATCGCGAGACTCGGCTTCGCTTTCCCGCCCGTCAGGGTTGCGCATAAAAAACATCTGGTTCACATGCCGGTCATAGAAGCTGGCGTACCGCTTGCCCTGGAACTTGTCGGGCGCCCGTTCATAAGCCGTGCGGCTCACATACCGCACCCCAATCCTGTCAAAAGATTTGGAAAACGACTTGCGGTCGCATCCCATCTCTTCCGTCCAGCTGTCTCCCGGTTTATAGAGACGGTGGCAACATGGCTCAACGAACTTGTAAAATCCGCCCGGCTTTTTAGAAAACCAGTATTCCAGAGCGCTGGCGATCAGTGTTGCCCGCATACATCCCGTTTGTTCATGGATGCGCCGGTCAAACTTGATAAAATACTTGCTGGCCCTGGATTTGTGGAGAGAGGAAACGCCAGTCCGTGTTGAGCGGCGCCTTGGCTGGAGCAAGGAGTGAAGGTGGACATGGGTCATTTTGTTCGTATCCTTTCCTGTTAAAGAAGCAGGACAAGGGTTGCAAAACCGGCGCCTTTTATGACATGATCATCCCGGATGAGACGCTCCACGAATGCTGCGGTCGGTCTCTATAGCTCAAGTCGAGCGTCTCATCCACCAAACGCGAGGATGCGACAAAGCATGCCCGCAAGCGCTTTGAAAAAGACGCATCTCTTGCCTGACGGGTCATCAATTCAAAAAAAGCCGGAGTTTGATCCCTGGCCTATTTTAAGCGTTGATGGCCCGTAAACCTGACAAATTGTTAAATGAAATGAGATTTTCCAAATTCTTACGTGCGTCAATCCATCTTTTATTGAAAAATTGTTCCCGCCGCTCTTGGATTCGTCGCTCGTCTTGCGCTATAGTGGGTTTAGCCATGAATAACCTCCTGTGTTAAGGTTGTGTGGTCAGCAAAATCTAAGCGGTTCGATGCGCTTTGTTTCTGCCGGTGGGATCTGGACAGCCTTGGCTGTTCCTGGATTCCACTGTTTCATTGAGGAAGAAAACAGGCCAGTATTTACAACAGCTTTATTTTAATCCTTACCTCCCAATATAACCTGAAATTGCATAACCCACAAACAAAAAGATTGATTTTTTATAAAAATTATTATAAATGATAGATTTTTTAGCCTCCGGCTTTGGTGCCCATGAGAGGCGCCTGTTTTTTAATCACGTCGTTAACCCGTTGTTAACCCTGGTAAGCCCCCCCTCATCCACAGATATATCCCCAAAAATTGTGGATAAGATCTTGCGCCCCCCAACCAGATGGCGCATACCAGCTCTGTTTTTTAAGGAAAATAGCCAATCAGCGTGCCAGAAAAAGACAAGGTATGCTAGAGTGAAGTCATGATTCTACATGATGACAAAGGAGTTTTTATTACAGGCATGTTCAAGAGATTGCTTGTACCGTCAACGCGTAACCAAGCGCCATTCTCTCCTCGGGTTCTGGACATCAAAGTCAGGCGCCTCCAGGCAACCGTCAAATATCTCTATGAGGTCAAGCTCGCCCTCATAAGCTTCCCGTTCACGTTGGCTAAATCCGATATCTTTCAGGCGTTCATGAAGCCTTTTCAGCTTTTTGTAAGGTCAATAGATAAAGTCCCGCCGACCATCAGGTCCGGGTCCTGCAGCAGGTAACGGCTTCAGATGTTCTACGCGCCGGAAGTGGTCACACACCTCCTCAAAGGTTTTGTATGTTCCAATGGACTTATTTTTGGAATTAAACACCCAGATCATCAGAACCCCCTGTCCCGGGCGATTCGGGTACGCTTTCATTGTTGAAGGTTTCTGTGATTGAATACTCGTGCGTCTTGCAGTAAGACTCACACCAGTTTCGCTGTAATTGCTGGATATTGACGTCGTCTGTCACCGGAATTTGCAAAGGGCGAGCCGGGTCACCCTGATAGAGTTCAATCAGGTCAAGCTCCTGGTCAAAAGCTTCTTTTTCTATTTGCGTGAGAGGAGGTTCTTTCATGCAAGAGTAGACAGTTCTGAGTTGTGCATGCTTATAATAGACAAACCGCCAATTAGACTCCTCCCCGTCCAGCACGCTGTCAAACGGGTAGGTACGGTAAATCAAAAACCGCAGCTTGCGGATTCTGGAGTGATGGATATAGTCAATTAGGCTTCCATAAGTTTCAAAAGAACCGATTCGAGACAAATTCTTGTCTAATAGATGTAACATTTTGATTGAGTTCCTTTCACAAAGTGGCGAAAGGGCATGTTCCTGGAGCAACGACAAGGAGAGTTCTGGCTAGAATAAAGGCAATATGGCTTCTCCCATTGAAAGCAACAAGCAAAAGCCATAAAGCAGCCTCACTAGCCAGCCCTGTAAAAAAGGCCAGGAAGCAAGCCCCGGCCTTAGTTTATGTATGGTTTTGCGTTTGCGCCCAACAATGCAATAACGGATGACCCATTAAAAAAATGGTGCCTGTCGTAAACATATGCTTGGAAAAGGTATTTAACTTGGGATATCGTGGCTTTAGCCATGATCAACTCCTATATCTAGTTGTTTGTGGTCAGAGGCGCATGAGTTCTGGCAGAACTTTTGCGTCTCGCTTAGTTGAGGAAGAAAAAAAGGTCGGGGTTTAAGAGACTTATTTTTTATCCTCCCCTTCACCGTAGAGCAAAGCGCCAGATTAGGCAAGCGCAAAATCAATTTTTTAAATAAAACTAGAGGAATCCTATAATGTTTAAGAAAAAAACTTATTAAAAACTCTATGGATTCCTGCAAAAAGAGCGTTAAACTACTATCACTTGACTGGAAAGTTGTGCATTAAAGGCTTTGAAGGATTTTGCGAACGGCTTCCGCTTCTTCAATGCTCACCGTGCCGCAATTTTCTCCTTTTAGGTTATAACGGGCCGCACCTTCCTTAAGGCAATCCAGATACCCGTAACTTTCCTTGTAACGAGACAAGGCAGCCTTAATCACTAAATCCTGCGGGTAACTCTTCTTGATGGCATTGTTTTTATAGTCCGCCTTTAAGTCCCGCAAGAGTAGATGATCAAGAGGAATATAATCGTCTGCGGCAAACAGGTGGGGGAAAGTCTCCTCAAGCCATTGTTCCGTCAACGCCAGTTTTTGTTCAAAAGTCAAGGGCTTGGATTTGGCAGCCTTGCCCGCTTTCTTTGGCGAAACTTTTGGAGCGGGAAGTTTGCGGTTTCTCTGCTCCCGTTTCAGGAACTCTTGCCTTTGCGCCGCCCGCTCCGCTTCAAATCGATCCGTCATACCGTTCCTCTTCACCCCAAAGTTTGACAAGAGTTTCGCATTGCAAACATTCCCTGGGAGCGGTCACAAAAAGCCGACACCAGAGATTGAATGCCTTGTTCCAAAGACATTTTTTGCTTAACATTCTCTGATTTTTGGGGGAAGTTTTCAACAAAAAGATCGACCGTATCACCTTCTTTCTGGCGGATAACGAGTCGGTTAACTCCTTTCCAGAGGCTTGCTGCAACTTGAAATATCTCCTGGCTTAAGCGCAAGCGGCACCACTCGACCGCAAGAGGATCTTTAAACGTCACAACAATTTTGCCGTCTTTGCCCATTGGGTCAACTTCGATAGCGCCAAGCCAACCTGGAAACTGGTGGGGAGGCAAAATTTGCCTTAGTTTCTCCCGCAATATTTGCGTTTCTGCGCTCACAGGCTCTACAGCTTTTGGTTGTTCACCTTCAAAAGCCTCCCCCTCTTCGGGTGACCTCCCTGTAAAAACCTTCATATCTTCAGTTATCTCAGGCAAAGGCAGGACGATAGGCGCCGCCGCATTTAAAGCGCCAGGAGCTTTAACGGCGACAGTTTTATGTTCAGGCGCCGGCGGCAGCTCCTCCCTTCTTTGGCTCTCGCCAAACCACTTGTCAAAAACAAGCTCGCCCTCTTTCTGGACAATGTTCACTCGCTTAAAAGGACTGTCGTCAAGTAACGCCTGTACCCACCAGGATGAAATTAATTTTGCCGTATATCTTGAGCTTGGACGAAGGATGAGCGTAGTTTCGTCTGACACCTCAATAACGCAGGTTTTAAAGCACTCCCGGTAGTTACTCGCACCAAGTTTATTCAACCATTTGAGGCGAAATGCTTTCACGGACTGCGCTTCATCCGTTTCTTGTTGAATCTCTTCCGCTTCACGAGCTATATCTATTTTTGAATTGTTGAAGAATACCCCAGCCGCAGATACCGCCGATAAAGGATTCCTGTCCCCAATGCCGTAATTTCCCTCAAGGATTTTCTGGATGATCTCAAATTTTAATGCCCAATCCAGGGTCGCGCGGAAGGATGATTTGATTTCTCCCATCAGGAATCGGCTGGACGCAATGTCCTGACAATATTTTTTCCACTTTTCCAGGCAGTTATTAAACTTGTCTTTGAACGCCTGCTTTAAAAAAGCTATCCTTTTGCTGGTTAATTCAATTTGGCCTTTTCCTTCTTCGACAAGGGCTGTCCAAAATTCAATCATTTTTTTAACAATCTCATCGCTTGCATGAGAGTTATCTTTAGATAACTCTTTTGAGGTATTCTTTGTTTCAATATATGAACGAACATTTTGCTCGGTGCCTACTGAACGAGAGGCTAAAGGTAAAGCCGTGCTTGAAGGGGAGGTTGAAGCCATTAAACAGGCGTTTTGTGGATGGTTGCTTCTGGAACAATCTGAAGGATTTGGTTCAGCTTGAACTTTGGCAAGAAACGCTTCAACAGCTTCGTGATTTCTGATGAAGAACATTCTGTTTGTTAGACGGTCATAGTAGCTGGCGTATAACTTTCCCTCAAATTTGTCTTTTGATTGTTCAAAGCTCCAACGGGAGACATGTTTTTTGCCAATTAATTTGAAAGCCCTCCAAAATGAGGTACGGTGACAATCTAAAAGCTCTGTCCAACTGTCATCTTTTTTGTAAAGTCGATGTGAGTTAGGCTCAATAAATTTATAAAATCCGTCAGGCTGCCGACTAGAATAAAATTCTAGCCTATCGAAGATTAAAGTTGCGCGGTCACAGCCGATAATTCGTTTAATGCGTTGGTCATGCTTGATAAAATATGCTCGTTTCATGAGTAGCTCCATTAATAAAATGTTCGCTACTAGGACAAAAAACTTGACAATAATCTATAGGCTGTGTAATATAAAAATACACAAACAGGATTAGTCATTAAATATTAAGTGCATCTGGGCAAGAAGACTAATATTTATATTTATGATCCTAGCGATGTTTTATAGAAAGGGGGGGAGTTTTCTCCCCCTTTCTATTTTAATTTTCGGAATAAATTGACTCGGTCATCTTTTGGCTCCATAAAATGAAATTCTTAATAGCGTATATTCATTCCAATTTTTACATTAGAGTAACTAATCCTTAACATGTCTTATTTTTCTATTGCAACCTTTTTTTTGCATTTTGTAAAAAATGATTGCATGTTGAAAAAATAGCATTTAACGTTAACTCAATGTATGGGGGTTTTTTTGATAGCTGTTTATTATGTTCGATGAACCCAATGAAAATTATTTTTCTATCGTACTTGAATTTTTTAAATAGGATTGCCTGTGAACATATTGCAAAGGATTTTGTATGAAATTTGACCGTATACAACTAACTCAACGAATAATGGCGGAACTTTCTAGAGAGCACCCATCAACGATAAATAGATTTATTGTAAGTAATGGGATAAAGCATATTGATACAGGAACTCAAAGAAATCTAAAATATTCTATTATAGAATCAAGAAAAGTTTTAAAGAAGTTTGTTGCAGACAAGCTGATACCAGAAAAAAGAATATGGGCATTTTATAATTTCAAGGGCGGAACCGGGAAAACCAGCCTTTGTTTCCAAGTTTCATCATTCTTGGCATTTTGTGGATATAATGTTTTGGTTGTTGATACTGATCCCCAAGGAAATTTAACTTCAGCATTAGGCTTTGATATTACTGATAATTTTATGACTCTTTATGATGTAGTGATAAAAAACATTTCTCCTAGAGAAGCCATTAAGGAGGTGTTTCCTGGTTATAGTTGCATTCCCTCAAATTTGTCTTGTTCAAGATTTGATATGGAATTATCTATGAAAGGAAGGCGAGAAGAACAATTTAAAATTAGGCTGGATTCAATAAGAAAAGATTATGATTTTATTATCTTTGATACCAATCCAAACATAAGTCACATTATAAGAAATATTACAATTTTTTCTGATTTAATATGTGTTCCATGTGAAACCCAGCCATATAGTATTAGCGCATTAAATGTTTTATTCGATGATATGTCCTCTTTTTTTGAAATGATGGATACTATTCCTCCACAAATGGTCGTCATACCAAATAAATACGAAGATCGGTATGGGACAACAGCGGAAGCTATGACTGTTCTAAGGAAAGATTTTGGAAAATACCTAGTTCCAGATTTTGCTGTCAGGAAAGCAGAAGACTTTAATATTTCTGCAAAAGAAAGATTACCACTACCATGTATAGCAAGAAAAAATTCGATAGCACTTCAGGATATTATTGAACTTTCCCACTATTTATTAGAAAGTGTAGTTGCTAAACCCAATAATATGCAAGTCGCATAAGGAGGAGAACTGTATGGGGAAAGTTAGATATAAAGAGCCGAGCGATAATTTTAAGAGTTTGTACTCAAAAGAAAATAGCTCGAATCTCAGAGCCTCTGTAGGAAGAGAAGGGGCAGTTGGGGAATATTATTTTTTATCACTCAATAACCTTATTCCATATGAAAAGCAAGCAAGACAGATTTTTGATGAACAAGAAATACGCGAGCTAGCAGAAACAATATCTAATCATGGCATGCAGTCACCTCTCTTAGTAATACCATCATCTTCACAAATTGATAAGTTTGAGGTTGTATCGGGAGAGCGAAGACTACGAGCAGCTAAACTTATTGGCTTAGATAAAGTTCCTTGCATTATTATTAATTCCGAGAATGCCGAAGAAGTTGCACTAATTGAAAATATTCAAAGGTCCGATTTACATCCTGTTGAGCTTGGAGATAGCCTAAATTCTCTTTTAGCAAAGGCACATTGGGGAGATGTGTCGAAGCTTGCCGAGAAAATTGGGAAAAGCCAACCCACAATTTCAAATTATCTATCTTATTCTAGGCTTCCTGAAGAAATTAAGAAATACATAGTTGAGAACAATATCAGATCTAGAGAAATTCTTCGGAAGGTACTAAAGTGCGAAAATACAAAACAGATGGAAGATATACTTGGAATAAAAGGAAAAACTAGAATTCCTGCCTTAAGAAGCATACTAAGAATTAGTATGGATTCGGATAATGTTTTTGTACAAGATAAAAACATTATTAAAATTCCACAGAAACAGAGAGCTACTGTGATTTCTAAGCTCAAAGAACTCATTAATAAAATTGAAGATTTAAATTGTGTTTAGTTTTTATAATTTCGTTGGCTTAATAAATTATTGCGGCCGCAATAATTTTTATATCAACTCATTGCGAGTTTTGAGCTAAAAAGGGAAGCGTGAAGGTTCGTAAAACAAATTTTCAAAATATTTTGAGTTTTATGATATAACGGTCAATTACCATCTGATAGCTTTTTTTATAGATGGAAAAATTATTATGGAGTGTTATGACCATATTTTACATTATTTTGAAAGTGCTATCCGCTTGCAGAAAGAAAAATATCCCGTTGTGGCATGCCTTAAAACCATGATTACAAGTTAACATGCCTGGAAAAAGTGATAAAAGGTTTTTAGTGATGACAAGCGAAGGTATTTACCAATGACTACAGAAAATAAGCACGAAGCTCAACAACTCCTGCAGAGTCTCCACTCTTCTAATCAGGAAGAAGGGTATAGCGATCCCGCGCATACTTCTCAAAAAGAAGGATCGAAGTCAAAAAGCATCAGAATGACGAATCCCTGTATTGACAGCGTTTTTCAATACGGTTTCCTGGAACCTTTTATTCTTAGCGACTTTCTTAATGCTGTCCTCAATTTTACAGGAGAAAATGCTATTGAAGAGATCATCTATCTGCCCCGTGATATGGGTTCTTCAGATCCCATGTCTTCTTTTGCCTACCATTTTACAGTTGACATTCGTTGTCGGACGAAGAATAACCACCATTTTCTGATAGAAATGCAAAATGATTTTCGGGATGACTACCATCTTAAATCCCTTGTAGAACATTCCCGTATGCTAAGCCGTCTGGATACCGATCAGACGTTGGAGGAGCAGACGCTTCGTGTTGACAAGAATAAGGGGGATCTCAACAAGTTCTGGAAAAATGTTGAAGGCCTCTACACAATTGTGATTACGAACAAGGCGTTTCCTGCCGGTAAAATGAAAAGCAGTTATCCTGACGAGACAATGATGGAGCCTTTTCTGATCAACAATTATGAACTGCGCCATACTGAACAACTGGAACGTCGTTATGGAGATATACCTAACCAGATTGTCCTTTTAATGCTGGATAATTTGAATAAGGAAGCTGAAGAATTATCCTCTCCTCTTGAGAGGTGGGCTTACCTGTTTAAGGATCCATCTCTCAAAAGTGGTGTAAGGAAGATCTCTGAAACAAAGGATATTTCGGATCCTGACCTTGTAGCTGGAGGGAACAGATCCATCAGGGCCTTTATTGATCGAGTCAATATAGAACATCTTCCCCAGGAGGTTCGGGAACGGTATATTCGGTCCCTTGTTTACTTTAATGACACCATCCTCGATATCAGGGAGAAAGGAAAAGCAGAAGGAAAAGTAGAGGGAAAAGCAGAAGGAAAAGTAGAGGGAAAAGCAGAAGAGAAAATAGAAGTAGCGAAGCGGATGATCAGGAGGAGTCAACCTTTTGAAGTAATATGTGAAGTGGCGGAATTAACATTGGAAGTTGTGAAAGAGTTGGCAGATGAGATTACGCGCGGTACATAGCGTATTCAATGGCATCTCGACGGCTTAAAACTGTATTCTTAATCAATTTGTAGACGATATGTCTACTATCTGCATAAAAAACGATATTATATACATTTTAAAACAGGGATTTGCGGGTGTCCACTAAATTATAAGTTATGAGGCGTAAGCAGAGTCGGGGTCTCATGGTGTGGACATAAGCGGGAGTAGCCGTAACACAACAGCAAACACTTGATGCAATTTTTCTTCTGGATTTGAGGACTTCTGCTGACCTCAATTACTTTAGATTTTTTTAGGGGGAAGAAAAAAATAATGGCGCGCCTCCTCATTAGGTGGCAAGATTTTCAGCCCGTGTAGATTTGGTAACATATCGCACGCAAGCTTGTGGCCCCGGTGGTGTATGCCAGTGGGCCTGGCCAGTGTTTGTAGCCTTGAAGGATACAGGAAAAAATGATTAGATAATTTGTGAATAAGGAATAACAGAAAAAATAAAAACTAATGAACGGGCGAGAATATCATGCTTCTTGAAAGGTCGTTCCGAAATTAACTATTGTCATACGGAACGAAAAATAGTGCAAACTAATCAAGAATGACCATGGAAAACATTAGACTGACGCCATTTGAAATTGATGCTATTTGCAAGTCTTTCCAGACATATTTTGCGCCTGGAGATCACTTATGGCTCTTTGGTTCAAGGGTCAATCCGAAAGCTCGAGGCGGAGACATTGACCTGTACATTGAAACAACCATTCCCGATGTATCAGCTGCTGTTGATAACAATACAGCCTTTGTAATGGACCTTTATGATAAAATTGGCGAGCAGAAGATTGATGTTGTTCTCAATTTAGTGACTCGTGACTATAAGTTAGCTATTTATGAAATTGCCAGGGAAGAGGGGGTACTACTTGTATGAACAAAAAAACTATAAAGTCACTAATGCTTATCCGAAAAGTACCTGTGAATTGAGTTCCCGCTATGGTATGCTCTT
>CAYRJJ010000004.1:0-44357 GCA_964424515.1 uncultured Candidatus Finniella sp.
TGGGTTACAGGGATCAAATTGAAAACAAAAAATTGTTTGATTGCAATCAACTATGCGTAAACTACAAAAAATGAGGGGTAGTGAGGTCTAGAGACTCAAAAAGACCAGAATTTGCTTAGACTGTACCCATGGTTTTTTGTTAAACTTATCGCACCTTTCATCAATACCCTCATCTTTAAGTTTTTTGATAGAAAGCGGCTCAAAATTATTACCCGTCTCCAAGCGTGGTGCGTCCAAAATCAGCCCAGTTTACCCAAAATCGCAACCTTCCCCAACAGATGCGCCAATTCCCCTGTCTCCTTCAGTATTTTTGTTTAATGGTTGAAGTTTTATCATTTATTCTTTAAATAAGAAGAATACAAATATATAGAAAAAAATCCGGCCACTTGGCAGAGGAGGTTTCCATGGGAATGATGAGTTTTGGCCATATGGCTTTGTTGCTAGGAATTGTTCTGGTTATCTTTGGCGCGGGTAAAGCGCCCCGCATCATGGGTGATATCGCTAAGGGAGTGAAGGCTTTTAAAAATGGCATAAAGGATGGTGAAGAGGAAGAAGAGACCGTTAAAACCGTCAAACTTCCTGATCACAAAAATCACGCCGCATGATTGACATCGCCTGGTCTGAATTTTTATTTATCACGCTTGTCGCCTTAATTTTAATTGGGCCCAAAGAACTTCCTTTTGTTTTAAGGAATGTTGGCCGGTGGGTTGGAAAAGCCCGCGCCTTTACGAAGGACCTCTCCGCACAGCTCGATTTTCACGCCCAAATGAATGACCTTCCTGACGACCCCAGCCAGGAGAAAATGGTTGCCCAAAACAATGAGCCGCCTGTTGAGAAGAAAACCAAGCCGCTTGAGAACAGAAACCCATGACGCTGGAAGCCCCTGCTGACACGCCCCAACCCCTCCTTTCTCATCTTTTAGAATTACGTCAACGGCTTATCTATGCATCAATCGGGTTCTTCGTGGCCTTCCTTTTATGTTATGCTTATGCCGAGGAAATATTTCAGTTTCTCGTCCACCCTTTGGCAGACTTATTACAGGAAAAAGGCCCCCGCCGGCTTATTTATACGGGACTGACGGAAGCGTTCCTTACCTATATCAAGGTTGCAGTCTTTGCCGCCGCTTTCTTATCTTTTCCTGTTATTGCTTCTCAACTCTGGATGTTTATTGCTCCCGGCCTTTACCGCAAGGAACGAAAAGTTTTTATACCTTTGCTCATGGCAACGCCTGCGCTTTTCCTGATTGGCGCAGCCTTTGCCTATTATGTCATTTTTCCGCTGGCATATGCCTTTTTTTTAAGTTTCGAGACACCTGGCTCCACAGGCCAACTTCCCATTCAACTCGAAGCGAAGGTTAATGAATACTTATCTTTTGTGATGCGGCTCATATTTGCTTTTGGAATCAGTTTTGAGCTGCCCGTTTTATTGACATTATTAGCCAATGTCGGTATGGTCAGCTCTCAAGGGCTTATAATCAAATGGCGCTTTGCAGTTGTTGGGATCTTCATTATCGCTGCTGTCATTACCCCCCCTGATATACTGAGTATGGTAGGGTTAGCGATCCCGCTCATTATCCTTTATGGAATATCTATCCTCATGGTAAGGTGGGTTGAATATAAACATCCCTAGGACGTATCATCAATGATCGGCTTTTGGACTGCAAATGGCGGTTTTCTGCGCTTCCGTTTCTAAAAATACGATTTAATGTATTCTTGCGATACGGTTCTCAAAACCCGCCATTTTCGCCACCAAATCCTTCAATTGAGGACACGCCCTGACCGGGAGAATCATACGCCAAAATAGAGAGTTTTATAAAGTATGCTTGACCTTAAATTAATTCGCGCCCAGCCCGGGATATTAGACCAGGCCCTTCAGCGCCGGGGAAAGCCCCTTGTGGCAAAAGAAATTCTGGCTTTGGATGCAGGCTACCGGGTAGCGCTCACAGAACTCCAAACCTGCCAAACGAACCGTCATGCGCTTGCCAGGCAATTTGGGGAAACCAGGCGCAAAGGAGAAGATACAACCACCCTGTCAGCGGAATCGGATCGCCTTAAATCAGAAATCACACGATGGGAAAAAGAAGTTGAAGCTTATGGCCGGAAGTTGCAAGACCTTTTGTCTTCTTTACCCAATTTACCAGCCCGTGATGTCCCTGAAGGCCGGGATGAATCTCAAAATAAAGTGGTTCGGACAGTGGGCGCTCTTCCTGCATTTGATTTTACGCCAAAATCTCATTTTGATTTAGGTGAAGCGCTGGAATTGATGGATTTTGAGCGCGCCATCAAGCTCTCTGGCGCCCGGTTTGTCGTTATGTATGGTCATTTAGCCCGGCTGGAACGCGCACTAGCCGCCTTTATGATTGATATCCACACGCGGGAATTTGGTTACCGGGAAGTTTACCCTCCCCTCATGGTTCTGGAAAAAACAGTATACGGGACAAGCCACCTTCCCAAATCCCGGGAAGATATGTTCCAGACAACTGAAGGTTTATGGCTCATTCCCACCGCTGAGGTCGCTCTCACAAGCCTGGTTGCGGAAGAAATTTTACCTGAACAATCCTTGCCGGTGCGATTTACAAGCTATACGCCCTGTTTCCGGTCTGAAGCCGGCGCCGCTGGAAAAGATACGCGCGGCATGATTCGCCAACACCAGTTTGGCAAGGTAGAATTGGTCAGTATCACCACGCCTGAGCAATCCGGCGCAGAACATGAGCGGATGACCTCCGCTGCGGAAACCATTCTCCAGCGTCTTGAACTGCCCTATCAGGTTGTCGAACTTTGCACGGGAGATTTAGGCTTTGCAGCAGAAAAAACCTATGATCTCAATGTCTGGCTCCCCAGCCAAAATACATACCGGGAAATTTCAAGTTGTTCCCGTTGCAGCGATTTTCAGTCCCGTCGTATGAATACCCGCTACCGTCCTCAAGCAACCCCGGCGGAATCCAAACCACCCCTGCAATTCGTCCATACCCTTAATGGGTCAGGATTAGCCGTTGGGCGTACCCTTGTGGCTATTATGGAAAACTATCAACAATCGGATGGCAGCATCCGCATCCCGAAAGTTTTGCAAGCTTATATGGGAAACATTGAAGTTATTTGCAAAGAGGTCTAAAATAAAACCATGCGTATCCTCTTAAGTAACGATGATGGCATCTATGCCACGGGTTTAAAAACCCTGGAAAAAATCGCCCGTGAATTATCGGATGATGTGTGGGTTGTTGCGCCTGAGCTGGACCAAAGCGGCGCCAGCCATTCCCTTACCTTGCGGGATCCTTTACGCATCCGTGAAATTTCAGAAAGGCGTTTTGCCATCAGTGGGACGCCGACGGATTGCGTGATGATCGCAACGAACCATATCCTGAAAGGAAGCCCCCCCGCCGTGGTTCTATCCGGCGTCAATTATGGCAGCAACATAGCGGAAGATATTACCTATTCTGGCACTGTGGCCGCTGCTATGGAGGCTGCTCTTTTGGGTATTCCGGCTATTGCATTAAGTCTGACGACCGCCCATAATCATCCTGCAAAATGGGCCACAGCTGAACATTATGCGCCAGATATTATCCGGCGCTTGCTTAAAATTAAATTTCAGGACAATATTTTTGTGAATATTAACTTTCCAGACCTTATTGCTTCCTCGGTGAAAGGGATTGCGATTACCAACCAGGGGCAGCGACGTATCGAAAGTCATTTGGAGGAGTGCGTTGATCCGCGTGGTCGACGGTATTACTGGATTGGGGCTATTCATTACGATGGAAGCGGCGGTGAAGGGACAGACCTGAAAGCCAATGCCAACGGAATGATTTCCGTTACTCCTCTCTCTTTAAATTTTACGCATCAGGAAACAGTGAACCAGTTAGAAAAGGTATTTGCAAGACCATGAAAAACCCCCTCATAACCAAATTTGCCCTGGCTATCTTAGCGTTAGGGCTTCTGGGCGGATGCACATCCCGCAGCGGACCGCCCGCATCTGTACAATATGACCAGGCCATCAGTCCTTACCATGTGGTGAAGAAAGGGGATAGCATCGCTTCGATTGCTCGAAAATACGGAATGGATAAGCGGGAACTCATTCGCACGAACGGGCTGGAATCCCCTTACCGCATTGTAAAGGGACAGCGTTTACTCGTGCGTCCTCACCGGGCATCAGCTGCGCAAGATAATAGGGATGAAACAGAAATGCCCGCTACGGAAGAGGTTGGCTATGTGCCGGAAGAGGGGGAGGTCCAGGTTAAACCTCTCGCGCCTGTATCCGGGGAACCCGGACAAAAAGACGGCATAGAATCGGAAGGCAGGCTCAACCCTGAAAGGGATGATGAGGGAGACGGGCAAGAAAGCCAGGGCCCCCTAAACAACCGCCGGTATGATGAAGAGAGAATTGACGAAGATGAAAGCCGTATAAAGCAACAAAGTAGGGATCAGTCCACATCCAGCATGCCAGTGGCAGGGGGATACGCTTGGCCGGCCCGGGGCGTCGTTACGCGTGGTTTTAGCCCTTCCGGAAAAGGGAAAGTTCAAAACGATGGAATCAACATTGCAGCGGCAAAAGGGTCTCCTGTCGTTGCGGCCAACACAGGCACGGTTGCGCATGTTGGCAATCAATTGCGCGGGTTCGGAAACGTTGTCCTGGTCAAACATAAGAATGAGGGGACAATGACGGTTTATGCCCACCTTGACAAAATCTACGTCAAAAAAGATGAAGTTGTCAGCAGAGGCCAGAAACTCGGGACTATTGGTCAAACAGGCACGGTTACAGAACCCCAGCTCCATTTTGAAATTCGGAAAGGCCGTAAACCTATTGACCCCAATAAGTATTTGCAAAATAGCGCGGCGCCTGCTGCGTAACTAAAAGTATCGCAAGCCTATTGATCAAAATAACTGTTTGCATTAAATAGGATTGGGTGACACGGAACGTAATTTATGCCCGAGCTTAGTATACACGTCAATTTTTTAGAAGGAATGAGAGAATGGGAAGTGGTTTTGATATAATGGCTATGCTGCCGTTTGTGTTGATTTTTGGCGTCTTTTATTTCCTGATTTTGCGCCCCCAGCAGCAGAAAATGAAAAAGCATCAAAATATGCTTGCCAACTTACGCCGGGGAGACCGGGTTGTCACCAGTGGCGGCTTGATCGGTACAATTTCTAAAATTGTTAGTGAAAGCGAAGTTCAGCTGGAATTAGCCGATGACATCCGTGTTCGCCACGTCCGTAGCCTCATCACGGAAATTCTGGCAAAGACAGAGCCGGTTACCCCCCACGAGGCCCTTAAGGGTTCTGCCCCTGCGCCTGTAGAAACCGTGTCTCCGGTTGTGAAAAAAACAGGTCGATCTGCAGGAAAAACAAAAAAATGATATTTATTCCCCGCTGGAAGATTTTTTCTATCATTGCTATTTGTTTTGCAGGGGTTTTATTTGCCTTGCCCAACCTGTTGCCTCCAAACCTTTACAGCCAGTTGCCAACGGCTTTTCAAAAGACCATTAACCTTGGCTTGGAGTTGCGCGGAGGCTCTCACATTCAATTGGAAGTTGATCTTAAGTCTGTTTTGAAAGAACAACTGTTCAACACCCTGGATGAAGTGCGGGCCATTTTACGCAAGGAGCAAACGGGTTATTCCCGGTTGTCCATTAACCAGCAACAAGGAAATATCACTTTTTCCTTGCGGGATGCCAAGAGGGATCCAAGCCAGCATGAAAAAGTGATGAAAGCGCTCCAGAAAATTGATCCGCAAGCCAGCATCGTCATTACGCCTGAAGGCGCAGGAACGCTGACGTTGTCTCCCCAGTCCCTGGAGCAGCGTAACCGCGCAACAGTTGAGCAATCTATTGAAGTTATTCGCCGGCGGATCGACCCTGATGGCACGAAAGAACCCCTCATCCAGCGTCAAGGAAAAGACCGCATCATTGTTCAGCTCCCGGGCGTTGATGATCCAACTGACGTCAAACGTCTGATTGGCCGCACAGCAAAGATGACATTCCGCATGGTTGATGAAGAAGCGGGGCCTGTCGAGGTTACAGCCAGCGGGCAACCCCGGGCGCATGTGCCGCCCGGTTCAGAAATTTTGCAATTAGAAGATAAAACAGGCGCCCCGCACTATATTATTGTCAAAAAACAATTTGGAATCAGCGGTGAAAGCCTGATTAACGCTCAAGCCACCTTTGAACATGACAGCGGCACACCTGCCGTCAGCTTAAAGTTCAACAATATTGGCGCCCGCAAATTCGCCGAACTGTCTGAAAATATTGGTCGTCGTTTTGCCATTGTCTTGGACGGCAAGGTCATCAGCGCCCCTGTCTTCCGTAGCCGTATCCCCAATGGAGAAGGCGTTATTAGTGGCAACTTCACCACCCAGGAAGCAAACGAACTCTCCTTGCTCCTTCGCGCTGGCGCCTTACCTGCCCCTCTCATTCCCATTGAAGAACGAACGGTTGGCCCCAGCATGGGCGCTGACTCCGTTCGGGATGGCCAGTTAGCGACGGCATTGGCTTTCGTTTTTGTCGCTGTCTTTATGGTCATGAACTATTCCCTGTTTGGTTTATATGCGGATGTCGCTTTAGCATTTAACCTCATTTTTCTATTTGCCGCCCTTTCCTTATTACAAGCGACTTTAACTTTGCCGGGTATTGCGGGTATTGCGCTCACCATTGGAATGGCCGTAGATGCGAACGTGCTGATCTATGAACGCATAAAAGAAGAGTTACGCCATGGCTTGAAGCCCGTTGCGGCAATTGAAGCGGGGTACGCCCGGGCTATTACCACCATTATTGATTCAAACCTGACAACGCTCATTGGAGCGGCCGTTTTGTTTGAATTCGGGACAGGGCCCATTCGGGGTTTTGCTGTTACCCTGGCTTTGGGAATTGTGATATCCCTTTTCACTTCCATATCCTTAACCCGTTTAATCATTGTAACGTGGCTGCGCCGACGGGGCGCCGTTACTTCATTGCCCATTTAAGAGGCTAAATTATGTCACTTCGCATCATCCCCTATCATACAAAAATCGACTTTGTCGGTATTCGTTTCGTTACTTTTTCTATTTGTCTACTAATCATTGCCGCTTCTCTCATGAGCTTTGGAACCAAAGGACTCAACTATGGCATCGACTTCCGTGGCGGCTTTATCTTTGAGGTACGTCTACCCCACAAGCCCGATGTGCCCGCTTTACGAACAAGAATTGAGCAACTTAAGCTGGGAGAAGTTTCCCTACAAGACTTTGGCAAAGATAATACCCTTCTCATTCGTCTTGAACGGCACGAAGAAGAAGGGAAAGAAGATGCCCAACTTCAGTCTGAAACCCTGGAAAAAATTAAGGATATGCTCGGCGCTGGCGTTGACTACCGTAAAGTAGAAACCATTGGGCCGAAAGTAGGGAGCGAATTGATTCGAAATGCGCTCAATGCCATTGGGCTTGCGCTTCTCGCCATGCTTGTTTATATCGCCATCCGTTTTGAATGGCAATTCGCTGCATGCGCTATTATGGCCTTAATTCATGATTGCATTGCCATTCTGGGTCTCTTCTCCCTGTTTCCCTTGGAATTCAATGAAAATGCCGTCATCGCCATTTTAATTACGGCTGGTTATTCAATTAATGACACCATTGTGATCTTTGACCGGATCCGGGAGAATATACGTAAATACAAAAAAATGAGTTTGAGCGAACTGATTAACAAAAGCCTGAATGAAACTTTATCTCGCACTCTTCTAACAGCTTCGACAACCTTACTCGCATTATTAGCTTTATATATTTGGGGAGGCAAGGTTATTTCCACCTTCACCTTACCGATCATCATCGGTATTGCGATCGGCTCATTTTCCTCTATCTGCCTGGCAGCGCCCTTGCTCCTTTATCTGCGGCTCAAAAGAGGTGAAGACGTTACTCTTCAGGATACGTATGGGAATGCATGACCATAGAAAGTGTGGTTCTAAAGGCGATAATTTCTAAAAAGCCTATTTGCCCCGGTTATGGAAAAGATCCCTTGCGTCTTACCTCAAATGGCTTGTAATGCGCTTAATCTCTTTAGCAACCATTTCTTCTACAAGGGAGGAGAGGTGGGTGTCGATCCACTGCCTGATCATGGGACGAATCATATCCTGGATTAATTGATCCAGCGTCAGGTCTCGCTGGTCAGCAAGGTTGGATGTCTTCTTGTGAAGGGCGGTCTTTGAAGCTTGGGCTAACCGTGACAAAGAACTTGCCGAAGCTGCCAGCGCATGGGACGAACTTAAAGTTTCATCCTGTTCAGAAGGCTGAGGCGTTTTCACGGGAAACCGGCTGGGTCTTTCTACCTTTTTTGTATCAAGGGGATTTGTCAGAGTCATGACTGACTCTTCCTCATCCGTTTTAGCTGGCGTCCGAACAGAAGGCGGCGATTCACCCCATTCGGCAAGAGAACCAGGGTTTGACCGCGTTGGTGAAATGGGGCTTTTCAATTCCAGAATATCTGGTTCATACTGAAGAGGAGATACGGGGGATTGGCGGTTTATGGACTGAGGGGGATAATTCTCCTCTTGAGAATGGTTCACAGTATGCCCCGCAGGGGGGATGACCACAGACTGCGTCAAGTCGCCTTTATAAACTCTTTGCTTATTTGGTTCTTCAGGAGGGCTATCCGTTACAAACTTACGGATAGAGGCCAGGATTTCCTCCATTGACATATCGTCTTCATGGTCGCTCTTCGGCGTCATTCTTTTTCCTCAAGTCAAAAATATCATAACATAAAACACAGTGTACACCTAACAATATAGAATATTCCAGAACTAGATTTTAACGTTATCACCGCTCATTGTTACATAAGAATGCATTATAAATAAAAAACTAGGTCAAATCCCGAGCAGTTCAATGGGTTCTTTGAAAATTTTTTAATTTACGTGGGATAACAGACGCCTGATAACAAATTGAAAAGGCTCCGTATTGTGTATACAAGAAAAAAACCTATCCGACAAATATAAATTTGGCGGATAGGTTCATTTATTAAAGCGCTTTCCGGGAAGGGGTATCCTCTCGGGGATGCGCTCCCCTTAAAAACTATTCCGGACATCGTGATAATGGAGGCGCGGATCATAACGCTTCACTTTTAGCTTCATATCAAGCGTGTTCAAGCGACCCATAAGGGCCAGGATAGAGTAAGCGGACTGGTAGTAATTTTGTTCCGCCCGGACAAGGTTCAATTGTGAATTAACCAGCTCCCGTTGGGCATTCAACACATCCAGCAAAATCTTGGAGCCTACCAGCATTTCCTGACGGGTTCCCTCAAGGCCAACCTCGTTTGCCTTAACCTGGGTGTTATATTGCTGAACATTGGCCTTGGCGGCGAGGTAAGTTTCCCACGCTTCAACAAGCTGCTGGACAACCCTGCGCCGCGCCGTTTCAATATTGATGCGCCGTTGTTCCGCAACCTCCCGCAATTCTCTGCTCTTTCCTCGTATCGCCCCGCCTTCATAAAGCGGTACGCTCAACCTGACAGACACTTGCTGGGCTGTCGTGAAATCATTCGTCTTCGAATTATCCCGGTTAGAAAAAACATTTTTCGTACTCTTGCCCCGCCGGTTTACCTGACCTTCTAAATCAACTTTGGGGAGCAACTCAGCGTCATTGGCCTTGATGGCGCTCCGGTCTGCCTTTTCCTGGTGAAGGGCCTTCAAAACGCCAGGATTGGTCTTCTGAGCAATTTCAAGAGCCTCTTTCAAGCTACCCGGCAGGTGAGGTAATGCCCCCGGTTTCCTCAACTTGCCAGGACGGGCGCCCGTCACTTGCTCAAAGGTTGCTTCGGCGGCTAATAGCTGCGCTTCCGTTGTTTCACGTTCCGCAATGCCATTGGCTAAATTAGCTTCAGCTTGTGCAATACTTGTCCGCGTGTCTTCTCCTACCCTGAATTTAGCTTGCGTGGCTTCTAGTGTTTTCCTGAGAGCCGTCTCATTACTTCTCCGGTATTCCAGCTCAGAAGTTTTCGCAACAACGTTAAAATAAGCTTTAACCGTATTAAAAAGAATTTCGCCCTCCTTATCAACCAGTTCAGCCCGGCCCGCCTGAACCGCGCTTTCAGCCTTGCACGTTTCGGCGACTGTTTTGCCCCCATTGAACAGGTTCTGTCGCAGGGTTACGTCTGCCTGAGCTGTTGAAGAATTACTTCCCGATTGAGCAATGGTTGAGAGACCGTTATCGGCATTCGTTTTTATATCGCCTGAAAGAATATCTTTTTCACCAGCAATACTGGCATTCGCATAAACCGTGGGACGCCATCCGGCCAAAGCTTGGGGAAGTCCTTCATCCCTGGACCGCAGCGCCGCTTGCAGCTCCTTGATTTCCGTATTGTTCCGGTAAGCAGCTTCCAGGGCGGCTTCAATATCATTAACCAATCCCCTTCCTTCGGGCTTGCGGGCGGCAGCCGTTTTATCGAGCGGGTATATGACGGGATCCGTCGTCGCCGACCGCGCGGGATCACAATCCGCTTTTTTTACCGTTTTCTCTTTTGCGGCTGGGATCTTCTGAGCCAGGGCAATACCCGTAAAAAGAGGGGAAGCGGATAACGCCAATCCCAAAACCCCAACCCTTAAACCCCAGGGCACTACAGAATGCTGACTTCTCATTGTTTCGGTTCCCTTATGAATTATTATGTTTTTTATCTGGCCCTTATTAAACAACATTAAAACCTCCAAATTTGTCGATATAGGCGCTCCAACCCTGGAACTTTTCCCCCTTGTATACTCAAAGTTTCAAATTATTAAGGTTAATAGAAGGTTAATAGTTTCAAAAAAATTAAAAAAATTTTACATTAAATTTTTTATCTTTTATTGACCCATTTTCACAAGCAGATATTGCCTTTCACGCTGGATAAGCGCAAGGGGTAATATCATGAGCCAAGAATAAATGGTGCAAGAAACACACACAAAAGGAGGCGCCGCAATCCATCAACATAGAAGAGAGGTAACTGCATCTCAGTCCAGCTTTTTGGGGTGGGCCACTATAACCCACCCTTTTCATCCATCTCAATCAAATGAGATGAGGGATTTGCTATTTAATAAATTGACAAATCAGCATTTATGATTATATAAAAATAATAATCAAATAAAATTAAACCCTCGAAATTACGGATCAGAGAACATAAAAATGACCTTAAATAATATTTTAAACAAATATACATTATCCTTAATGATGGCAATAAACTTTAGCGTCTTTCTAGCGCCGACTATTGGTATAGAGACAGCAGGAGACGAAAAGTCATCAGCTATTCAGCCAATAGCTCAACGCGTATTAATGCCTAAAGAAGCGCTTGAATATAGCGCCCATTTATTCAATTTATGTAGCGATGGGAAATACGAAGAAGCCCTCCTGAAAGCTTTTCCAGAACCAGCTATAGCGATGGAAACGCAAATAATAGAAGGAAAAAAAGTAGCGATGGGTTTCACTATAGGAGACATGGAGCAGTATAATTTCTTTCGTTTAAGTTCTCTAGCCATGATCTATATCCATAAGGGGGCCAACAAACAGATCAATCCAGAAACCGCTATCCAGTATTATCAGCAATCATTTCAATACATAAATGATTATCTGAATTCTCCCATATTTGGCCCATCCTTCATATCCCGGTATGCTTCAGTTAATAATGTCGCGAATAAGCATCGTGCTCTAGCTTATAAAAAAGCCAGTGAAGCCTCTTCTTGCTGGGCGCATCTTTTGATAAAACCAAACCTGCGTAATGCTGATAAAGTTTTACCCAAAAAATTACTCTTTTCTTCAATTAATTGTCTTAAGAAGTCTATCAATTATTTAGAAATAAGTCCTGAGATTAACGGATTAGATAACGTATTAAAGTTCAAATTGGACTTATTTAATGAGTATATTACTTTCATTAATTTTTCCGATTCAGCAGAAGGAAGGGAGTATTTGAAAGAGGCTAAAAAAATTCATCGGGAGTTTCAAAGCAATAATCATACTTACTATAAAGGCAAAACTTCCCAAGCTTTAAAATTCCTTGAATTAAAGCAGGAACACGATCATTCTCTTGTAAAAACAGGTTCAAGAAAAGTTCAAAATCTCAGGCAAGAAAAAAACAATAAGCAAGCAGTTGCCCTTAGTACGATATTGAGGGATATCACTGCGGTCCCAGACAATCAAAATGCTCTTACCTCTTTGCAATTTAAGATTTTAGAGGCTCATAATAGCTTGTTTTTTGTTGTGCAAAATAATTTAGAAAATCCCGTTATCATATCTTCACTCAAAGAAATCGAGGGAAAAATTCATGAGAAGCTGATCGAGTCCAATGAGCCTTCAAGCCTTTTTGACACTTATCAAAAGTATGAAGTTTTCTTAGGTGGAAATATTCTAAGAGAACACATCATGTCCCTTATTCTCCCAGCTTTTTTGCTTGCAGGAGATGTTGAGGGCGCTCTTGAGCGCGTCATCATTTTGGCTCAACTTGAACATAAAAAACAAGGCAGCAATTCTCTTCTAACGCTTTGTCTTCGCGCAGCCATTAAAAATCTCAATGGAGATCACGAAGAATGGGAGGCATTTGAGCAAAAAATAATTTCAATGCGGGAGCAGGAGCAAGAAAAAAAGAAATTAGCAAAGAAAAAAACAGAACAGCAACGCGCAGCATTGATTAAAGAACGTCAGAAGAATTTGCCCTCTTTGGAGCCAAAAAGTAATAAGAGCAACGAAGAAACGATACTTGAAAAACAGGTGACGCGCACAAAAGAAAAGAAGCCTGATCTCACTGTCGGTCAAGAGGAGAGTTCTTCTTTCGGTCATTTATTGTCCTCACCTTCTCTTCAGAAAGAAAATGAAGAAAGAAGAAAGCGTCACGAGGAAGCCGAAATGCGGCGTGAAACACAAAGGAACCAATCAATCTCCCTCAGCATAGAAGAACCGAAAACTCCACCGGCCCTCTCGACGATGAATCAAAGTGCAGTTCAAGATTTTGATTTCCTTATCAAAGACCTTTATCCTTTAACGGGTGTTGCAAAGGCTGTTGACGAGGAAATTGAAAGTAATACCTGGACGTTTACCAGAGAAAATCTAATAACATATTTTGAGGCTTTGGGCTGTACGGCCACAAATGGTGGAAAGCACAAAAAAGTTTCTTTACCAAAAGCGCTCATTATCTCTTACGAAGGATCAACGATCACAATCCTCAACGAGTTAGGCGGAGCGTTAACCTTGCCTCGTTGGGATGATTCTAGCAGGAACGGGCAAGCGCCTTCTTATTTAAGAAGCCAGATTCTAAAAGCGAGAGAGAAATTGGCCTTATTGAAGTTTAAAGCTAACAACGCAACAAATTCAACCTCACATTGACTGATCCCTCATGCATGGATCTGCCGCGCGAGTCAGGATATTTTTGATTTAGGGTATAAGGCATCAACCATGTGCCTCCGGACTTTTTAAGTGTGGTTGTTCTTGCGCAATCCCAAAAATGGTTATAGGAGAGGTAATATGAAACTACTATTAGCGATTCCGCTATGCACATTTGTCCTTGACAAGGCATAGCGGAATCGCTGAGCTACCATCGACATCTTTCGTCGAGCTTTAAGAATGCCTAATACCGTTTCATAGAGGGATCGACCTGCTCTGCCCAGGCATGAATGCCACCCGCCAGATTCAGAACTTGATCAAAGCCATGGGCTTTCAGGAATAAGGCCGCCTGGAAACTGCGGCGCCCGTGATGGCATAGAGTGACGATAACCCGGCCATCAGGAAGCTTGTTCCATTCACCTGGTAAATTTCCCAAAGGAATATGGACAACATTTGGCAATGCGCAAATTTTTAGCTCTTCCCTTTCCCTGACATCAAGAATAAGAGGGCGAATCTCTTTAGCCAGAAGCTCTTTTAACTGGAGAGGCGTGATGTTTTCAATTGAAAAATCAGAAGAGGTCATAACTGGAATTGTCTTGCTGGTTCAAATTCAGGCACATAAGGACAGCTTGCATCAAATTTGGCGGTTTGATTCACCATATCATCCGTTCTCGTGATTAACACGCCTTTGCCAAATTCAATTTGACCAGACCTCGTTTGTTCTTTAATCACCGTAACGAGCCGTCCTTGGCGGGGGGATAGCTGTTGCAATATAAGAGACGGAATCCTGTTGACCGCGCCTTCAATAAGGATCACATCGTAAGGAGCCTCTTTCGGATAGCCAACGCTTAAAGCTCCAACGACCACCTGAATATGAGAAATGCCTTGCTCTGCTCCATAGGTGTGCGCAACTTGCGCCAAATCTTCATAACTTTCTATGCCAATCACCTGATTTGCCAATTGGGCCACTAAAGCCAAACTATATCCGCTACCACACCCGATAATCAAAACCTTATCAACTGGTCGAATGCTTGCTAATTGAAGGAGCTTTCCTAAAGTCAGGGGCGCCAGTAGCCATCTTTTGGAAACCGGACCTTGAGTCAAAGGCAAATCAGCATCGGAATAAACCAGGGACTGGATAGCGGGGGGGACAAAAACTTCCATCGGTATCATTTCAAAGGCTTGAATCAAATCCGCATCCCGAATACCATTGGAACGTAACTGGTAGTTGACCATATTGAGGCGAGGCTGAACCCTGTCTTTTAACAATCTTTCTGACGGCAGCATTGTATCTCTTCTTGACGGGGGGGTTATAACAGTACTATACGAGAAAAAGACATGAATGAAACATAATTTCTTATATTTTAAGAATTGCTGAAGCTTCAATTATCATATGGCTATGATAATCATAGCTTGGCCGGGTGGCAGAGTGGTCATGCAGAGGATTGCAAATCCTTGAACGTCGGTTCGATTCCGGTCCCGGCCTCCATTATTTTTAGGGCGTGTCATCAATTGAAGGATTTTGTGGCGAAAATGGTTTATTTTGAGAACCGTATCGCAAGAATACATTAAGGCGTATTTGAGAAACGGAAGCGCAGAAAACCCCCATTTGCAGTCCAAAAGCCAATAATTGATGACAAGCCCTAGCAAAAGCCCCTGAATTTATGTTATTTATTTTATACCCACCGTTAATCAAAAGGCTGGTTTTTAGCATGGGGAGTTGAGGCGGCTTTTCCTCTGGCGTGACGATAATCGTTGCTTCTCTTTGAGGAGCGCCAGGGAGGAAATGAAGCCAAAGGCCAATACCTTAGCTGCAAAATCAAGGTTTTGATTCATAATGGGGATAGATTCGTCATGCCCGAAAATCCGGAATTTTTTGGCCCCAAAACCGGGTGGATTTTCAGTCCTGATGGAACCATCAATTTGACGATAATTTTGGATAAAAGAGCGCACGCCAGCAATGAATGTTTTCCATTTCTTTAAAGAGGCTGTTTTAACAGTTATCCAGGACCTCATCCGGGATGGATGTTTGCCAGATGGTTTGGATCTCAGCCGTATCACCGTTGACCCCCCCAAAGAGGCCGAACATGGAGATATGGCCGTCAATGCCGCTATGGTTTTAGCAAAGCCCGTCGGCAAAAACCCGCGGACTCTTGCTGAGTCTATGGCTCAACCCTTCCGCCTCTTGCCTGATGTGATGCGCGTTGAAGTAGCCGGGCCGGGGTTTATCAATATCACGTTAAAACCCGACTTTTGGCAACGTCAGCTCCTGGATATTTTGAAAGCCGGCGCAGCCTATGGAAACAGCCTTCTTGGCGCCAACCAAAAAATTAATGTGGAATACGTCTCAGCAAACCCGACAGGCCCCCTCCACACAGGCCATGGACGAAACGCGGTATTAGGGGATGCGATTGCCGCTCTCCTCCAAAAGGTGGGGTACGATGTTTGCCGGGAATACTACATTAATGATGCGGGTGGACAAATTGATGCGTTGGCCCGCTCCGTTTACCTCCGTTATCTCGAAGCTTTAGGGCATACCATACACGATAGCGACTTCAAGGAAGGAATGTATGGAGCGGATTATTTAATCCCGGTGGGACAAGATCTTGCCGCTTCAAAAGGGGATATCTGGGCGGGGCAACCTGAATCCCTATGGATAGAAGAAATCCGGCAGTTCAGCGTTGAAGCCATGATGATTCTCATCCGTGAAGATCTAGGGGCCTTAGGGGTTCGTATGGATGTTTTTACATCTGAAAAAAAACTGGTTAGCGAGGGAAGCGTCAATAACGCCTTGGCTGCGCTGGAAGGAAAAGGAGATTTATATGTCGGCGTCCTTGAACGCCCGAAAGGGCACGAGGTCGATGACTGGGAACCGCGACCCCAAACGCTCTTTCGCGCAACGGCTTATGGTGACGATGTAGACCGTCCCTTAAAGAAATCAGATGGAAGCTGGACCTACTTCGCAAGCGACATCGCTTACCACCTGGACAAATTTCGTCGTGGTTTTTCCCAAATGATTGATGTATTAGGATCTGACCATGGGGGCTATGTCAAGCGTATCCAGGCCGCAACGACCGCCATAACAGGAGGACAAGGCCATGCGGAGGTAAAAACATGCCAAATGGTCAACTTCATGGAAAATGGCGTTCCCATCAAGATGTCAAAAAGGGCCGGTAATTTTATTAAACTTCGGGATGTTACAGACCGGGTGGGGAAAGATGTCACGCGCTTTATCATGTTAACCCGCCGCCAGGATATGAAAATCGATTTTGACTTTGCGAAAGTCGTCGAACACACACGGGATAACCCTGTTTTTTATGTTCAGTATGCGCACGCCCGAGTTTGCTCAGTACTCAGGCATGGGTTAACCCTGTTTCCCAATTCCCTTGATGATATATCAAAAATAAATGTCACTCTCTTGACCGATGCGTCAGAGTTAGAGATGATTAAATTATTAGCGGGTTGGCCAAGACAAGTTGAAGTTGCCGCTTTAGTTCGGGAACCGCATCGAATCGCCTATTTTTTGTATGATATAGCTGCCGCTTTCCATGTATTATGGAACAAGGGAAAAGACCAGACGCATTTGCGCTTTATAGATCCGCAAGATCATGCGACAACATGCGCGCGTTTGGCTCTGGTGAAAGGAACAGCGACGGTTATTGCATCTGGTTTAGATTTGTTCGGCATTGCCCCCCTTGAGGAGATGCGTTAAATGTCCCAGTTTCCCCCCCGGTTCCGGTCAACGCCTCCCAAATCCCAAGGCAGAGAGCCTGAAGTTAAACTACGCATGTCTCCTCAGGCTTACCCCCAAGAAAATTTTGATTCGGCCTATACCCGGCGCTATCAGGAAACTCAAAAAATTAAGAACCTGTCCTTTTGGGACAATACGGATCAAGAAGGCAGCGAAGAAGAGGAATGGGCAGAACGGCAATCCCCCACTCCTTTTATTCTTGTTATTATTATTCTGGTTGTTGCCAGTACCTTATTATGGTTTCTATTCCGCTGGGCCTCGGGTGAAAGCTCTAAGCCGCCCCCGATTATTCCGGCAGATACCGCTCCTTTCAAAGTCCGGCCAGAAAATCCCGGCGGTATGATGATCCCCCATCAAGATAAATTGGTCTACAGCCGATTAAGCCAAAACACGCCCCAACCCCTGGAACGGTTATTACCACCACCTGAACAGCCGATGGCGGCGCCACCTCTTCAACAACACCCTTCGGAGCCGTCCTTGCCGCAGCAACAACCCCTGAACGCGCCGTTTCAACCACAGCCTTACCCCCAGGGTCAAGGCTACGCTCCGGCTCTGCAGCCAGGCGTTCAACAACAGCAACCCTTTCAACAAGGAATGCCTCAACCGTATCCGTCCTTTCAGGCGCAAGCCCCTTATGCGCAGCAGCAACCTTTACCCAATCAACCTGCTTATGCCACACCCCCGCAATCACCTTATGGCCCTCCAATGCCTTATGCAGCGCTGCCTCCCCTGGCTCCTCCGGCAGCGGCTCCTCCTCCTCAACCGTTAAACTTGACCCCCTCAAAGCCCTCAACCATTGAAAGTATCAAACCCGCCCTGGATGAAGAAGATACAGATGAGATGGTCCCCAACAATGGGCGTCATGAGCTTGACCAGTTAATCGCCAAAGCAACTGAGGCGCCTGCGAAACAGCCTGTCAAAAAAAATGCTGAAAAACCAGTCAAACTGATCCCCCTGGATCCGAGAAAGCACAAGATTCAAGTTGCCTCCCTTCCTTCCCGTTCAATGGCTGAACAGGAAATGAAGCGTTTGCGCACGCATCACGGCGCTATCTTTGGAAATAAACCCTGGAATATCCAAAAGATTAACCTTGGGCCTGAGCGAGGCGTTACGCATCGTTTGGTTGTTGGATCATTCCCCAACCATAATGCCGCAACTCAGTTTTGTAAAAAATTACGGACAGAAAAAATTGGATGCCTGGTCGTCGCCCCTGCTCATGAATAGAGAAATGACAAATGTCTAATCCAAAGGCTGTTATTTTTGGTTGTCAGACAACTCAGCTCCTTGCTGAAGAAAAAGCCTTTTTCCAACGGACAAATCCCCTGGGATTTATTCTTTTTGCCCGCAATTGCGTAACCTTTACGCAAATTCAGCAGCTGGTTCATGACTTGCGCCAAGCCGTAAACCGCCCAGACGCCCCCGTTTTAATTGACCAGGAAGGTGGCCGTGTAGTGCGATTGATGCCACCCTGTTGGCGGGCAGCGCCTCCTGCAAGAACTTTTGGCACCATCGCCGAAGAAGATCCGGAGAAAGCAAGCTGGTGCGCCCGGGCCAACGCATGGCTTATGGGACGGGAATTACAAGCCCTCGGTATTTCCGTAAATTGCGCTCCCGTTGTTGATGTTTTACGCCAAAGCGCCCACCCCGTTATCGGAGACCGGTCTTTTAGCCATCATCCTGATATTGTGGCAACTTTATCCCTGCAGGCTATTAAAGGTTTTCAGGAAGCCGGCATTATTCCCATCATTAAACACATCCCTGGCCATGGGCAAACAACCGTCGATAGCCATGAAAAATTACCTGTTGTTCCCGCTTCCCTGGAAGATCTGGCCGCATCAGACTTTGAAGCCTTTCGTCAAGTTTGCCGCCATTTTAAAAGAGAGACAGACATAGTTCCCTGGGCAATGACGGCCCATGTCGTCTATAGCGCTATTGATCCCGTTACGCCCGCAACGCAGTCTCCCCTCCTTATTGATAGCGTCATCCGTGGTCACATTGGCTTTACAGGATTTTTAATCAGTGATTGCCTGACAATGAAAGCCCTGGAGGGAAGCCTGGGCCAGCGGGCCAGAAAATCTCTGGATGCAGGTTGTGACGCCGTCTTGCATTGTAGTGGCATTTTAGAAGAGATGATCGAAACGGCAGCGCAAACAGCGCCTTTAAAAAATGAATCTATGAACCGTCTCAGTAGAAGCATCCTGCCTCTCCAATCAAAAACTTTTGATTCTGAAGAAGAAACCTTGATACGCCTGGAGAAAAATCTTCGTTCAGAAGGCTTTTCGTCTCCATTAGAAAGGAACCAAACGTAATGTTCACCCAAACCGGCGTAGAAACAATCGCTTTTTTAATTGCCCTCATAGTGGCCATTACTTTTCATGAAGCAGCCCATGGCTTTGTTGCGCGTTTATTTGGTGATCACACAGCCAAACGGCTCGGGCGCGTAACATTAAACCCTCTTAAGCATGTAGACCCTTTTGGCACCCTTATTTTACCCGGTTTCATGCTTCTTTCGGGAGCGCCCTTTTTGTTTGGGTATGCCAAACCCGTACCGGTGAAGTTTGATCATTTGCAACCCAAACGCCTCGGTATGATTCTCGTAGCCGCCGCAGGCCCGGGCATGAACTTGCTTCTGGCCTGGATATCAGCTTTGTTGCTTCATATCAACTCGGGGCAAGACACCTTCGGCAATGAAATTTTAATTCATTCCATTCGCTTTAACATTGTGTTGGCTATCTTTAATATGTTGCCGCTTCCCCCGCTCGATGGGGGGCGGGTCGCCGTCGGTCTTCTTCCCAAACCTTTGGGGGAAGTATTCGCAAAAATTGAGCCTTATGGTTTTCTGATTCTGCTGGGATTGCTTATATTACCTGCCCTGGTTTTGCAACCCATCGGCATTGACTTTAATCCCCTTCATGCCATTCTGGTTCCAGCGATTGCATTTTTCAAGCAAGTGATTTTAACTTTAAGCGGTCATATTTGATGAGCATACATAAAGGACGAAAGACCATGATATTAAAGAAATTTTTCTTCATCATAAGCTTGTATCTTATAGGGGTTATCGTCCCTATGGCGGAAACTGTCTCCCTTATGACGCACAAAAGTCTCTCTTTTGAGCGCCTTTGGGTTCGCCCCTCCACAGGCCCCAATACAGCCGCCTACATCACCATAACAAATTCAGGCGACCAACCGGAGAGGCTGATTAAAGTTGAGTCTGCGGACGCCGCCACCGTAGAGTTGCACAACCACATTGAGGAAGATGGCGTCATGAAAATGCGCCCCGTGAGTTTTATTGAAATCGGCGCAGACGCTGTTGAGATGAAACCGGGCGGGCTTCATATTATGCTCATGGGACTTAAAAAATCCTTTCAAAGCAAAAAAGAGATTCCGCTTACCCTTCATTTTGAAAAAGCCGGTAAGGTTGATATCACTTTTTCCGTTAAAACATCCCCAGATGAACCAGCAGCCTGACATCCGTTACCACGGTCATAAAGATAATTTTTATGCCATCCGTAAGAATCCTGTCTTTTGGGGGGCTGGTTCTCCCTAAATAAATTAAGGTCAAGCCCCCAAAAGATTTTCTGCCTAACGGAACGCTCGTATTCTTCTTGAACCTCGTTGGGTGATCTGGTATTCAATTGAATAAGTTTATCATAACAGTTAAGCGGTCGTGGCGGAATTGGTAGACGCGCAGCGTTGAGGTCGCTGTGGTGGAAACACCGTGGAAGTTCGAGTCTTCTCGACCGCACCATATTTTTTTTAAAAAACCGAGGCTTAAAATCCGGTTTTTCATTCGTCCCCTCTAGGGTAACTCCCTGCTCCGTTCACAAAACGCAAAGGTTATACAACAGGTCTATTCATCATCATTCACAAGCGATATATTAAGGGCAATACTCAACGCAGGGCGTGTCGTCGATTGAAGGATTTTGTGGCGAAAATGGCGGGTTTTGAGAACCGTATCGCAAGAATACATGAGGCGTATTTTTAGAAACGGAAGCGCAAGAAGCCGTCCTTTGCAGTCCAAAAACCGATAATTAATGACACGCCCTAATGAATCCCCTGGAAACTGACAGAAGAGCGGACACGAATGAAACCTGATATTTATAAAGATTCTCTCGACTATCACCGTTACCCCACTCCTGGTAAATTATCAATTCACCCCACCAAACCCCTGGCCGACCAGCGGGACCTCGCGCTTGCATACTCCCCCGGCGTCGCCGCCGCCAGCCGTGCCATTGCGCAATCCCCGGAAGAAGCGGCCACGCTCACGGCCCGGTGCAATCTGATTGCCGTTATTTCTAACGGCACAGCTGTTCTCGGGCTTGGAAATATCGGGCCATTAGCCGCCAAGCCGGTTATGGAAGGAAAGGCTGTTCTGTTCAAAAAATTTGCGGGTATTGATGTCTTTGATTTAGAAATCAACGAAAATGACCCTGATAAGCTGGTTGATATGATTGCCGCGCTGGAGCCGACTTTTGGCGGCATTAACCTGGAAGATATCAAGGCGCCGGAATGTTTTTATATTGAGAAAAAATTGCATGAACGCATGAGCATCCCTGTCTTCCATGATGACCAGCATGGTACCGCCATCATTGTTTCCGCCGCTATCCTTAATGGCCTTAAGCTGGTCGGCAAAGACATCTCCCAGGTCAGGCTGGTCACGTCAGGCGCTGGCGCCGCCGCAATAGCCTGCCTGGATTTACTGGCCGCTTTAGGGCTAAACCCGCAAAATGTCATTTTAGGTGACAGTCATGGCGTCATCCATAAAAACCGCAAGGAACATATGGATGATAGCAAACATCGCTATGCGGTTGATACCCCCCATCGGTCTTTGGCGGAAGCTTTGCAGGGAGCGGATATTTTTCTGGGATTATCTGTTGGCAATGTCGTTACCAGCAATATGATTATGGCTATGGCGCCAAACCCTTTAATTTTGGCGCTGGCCAACCCTGATCCTGAAATTCTCCCGGAACTTGTCCGGGAAGTCCGGCCAGACGCGATCATCGCTACAGGCCGGACAGACTACCCGAATCAGGTTAATAACGTCTTGTGCTTTCCCTTTATCTTTCGAGGCGCCCTTGACGTTGGCGCAACAACCATCAACCTGGAAATGAAAATCGCTTGCGTTAAAGCGATCGCCAACCTTGCCCAGGTTGAAGGTTCGGACGTGGTGATCAGCGCTTACGGCGGTGAAATGCATAACTTTGGGCCTAACTACATTATCCCCAAACCTTTTGACCCCCGGCTTATTATGGAAATTGCCCCCGTTGTCGCCCAAGCCGCCATGGACACTGGCGTTGCAACGCGCCCTATCACGGATATGGAAGCTTACCGGCAAAAAATGAGTGAGCATGTTTACCGCTCCGCGATGGTCATGAAACCCGTCTTTCAACAGGCTAAAGCCAATCCCAAGCGTGTCGCCTTTGTGGAAGGGGAAGATATGCGCGTTTTACGCGCCATCCAGATACTGGTTGACGAAGGCATGGCGAAACCCATTCTGATCGGGCGGCCCACTGTTATTGAAAAGCGGATTAAACGGTTGAATTTACGCCTGAAAGAAGGCGCAGATTTTGAAATCATTGATCCTAATAAAGACAGCCGCTATAGCCGTTACTGGCACGCTTATCACGAATTAACCGAGCGCAAGGGCATTTCCCCGGATGTCGCAAGAATTTTGACCCGAACCAGCCCGACAATTATCGGCGCCTTGACTGTTCATTTAGGGGACGCTGATACACTGATATGCGGCGCCATCGGCCGTTATCACATTCATCTCGACCATATTCGCCAAATTTTTGGTTTTGATCAGGAACGCCGCCAGGATCTTGCGGCTCTGGGCGTCCTCATCCGGGAAGATGGCGTTTTGTTCGTCTGTGACCCGTATGTCAATCCTGAGCCATCCCAGGAGCAAATTTGCCAGATGACCTTAATGGCAGCGGACCAAGTCCGCCGGTTTGGCATGACGCCAAAAATCGCCCTGCTCTCCTATTCAAATTTTGGAGCTGGCATAACAGCCTCTGCCTGCAAGATGCGTCAAGCCGTTGCCTGGCTCCATAAAAACGCCCCCGATCTTGAGGTTGAAGGGGAAATGCATGCGGATGCGGCTCTGTCAGCAACGATCCGTAACCAGATATTCCCGAATTCTAAACTTCAAGGATCAGCGAACCTCTTGATTATGCCATGCATAGACTCAGCTAACATTGCCTTTAACATGGCGAAAACACTCTGGGACGCCTTAACGGTAGGCCCCATCCTGATGGGCTGCCCCAAACCTGTTCACATCGTAACGCCTTCCGTTACCCCGCGTGGATTGGTGAATATGGCAGCCCTCGCCGTGGTGGATGCGGGACTGAAAGGGTTAGTAAATGTAAGCATTTAATGGGTTCTGTCGAAACAACAGGCAGCATTTGAAAGAAAGATTGACTGTAGATGTTTATTTCAGTTATATACTAGAGTTAAAATCTATCTATTTTTTTGATAAAGGTGAGTTATGGCCAATCATTCGTCCTCTAAAAAAGCGATCCGGCAAATTGAAACCCGTACAGAACAAAATCGGGCGCGCGTTAGCCGTATCCGGACATTTGTTAAAAAAGTTGAATCCCTTCTTGCGGAAGGCAACCAATCCGAAGCTATCGCCGCTTTGCGTGAAGCGGAATCTGAAATTATGCGTGGCGTCAGCAAAGGCGTCCTGCATAAAAATACAGCGTCCCGCAAGGTTTCTCGTTTATCTAAAAGAATCAAAGCTTTAGCTGCTGCTTAACCAGGCCGGGTCTCGCATGTCTAACCCATCAGGTTCTATTCAAACAGGCGATGTCGTCATTATTGGCGCTGGGCCTGTGGGTTTATTTGCCATATTCGAGTGCGGCATGCTCCAGCTGAGTTGCCATGTGATTGATACCCTCACTATCATTGGCGGTCAATGCGCCGCCCTTTACCCCGAAAAACCTATTTATGATATTCCCGGTTATCCTGAAATCACGGGCGCAGATTTAATTGAGAACCTCCAACAACAAGTTGCTCCCTTCCGCCCGACTTACCATCTCGGGCAACAAGTTACAAGCCTTGCTCCGGCAGATGCATCCGGTAAAAATTGGCTCGTCACAACCTCCAAAGGCGCCCAGATTCGCACCCGAACCATTATTATTGCCGCTGGTGTCGGGGCATTTGGTCCCAATCGCCCTCCTTTACCCGGCATTGAAGATTTTGAGGGAAAAAGCATTCATTACTATGTGGGATCCCGGGAATCTTACCGCGGTAAATCTATCGTCATTGCGGGTGGCGGTGACTCCGCCGTGGATTGGGCCTTGTCTTTAAGCGAAATCGCTGCTCGTGTTTCTGTGGTTCACCGCCGCCCCAAGTTCCGCGCCGCTCCTGAAAGTGAGGCCCGTCTCAAAGCCTTGGCTGAAGCGGGCGCAATTGACCTGGTTGTACCCTTTCAACTCTGTGGCGTGAAAGGAAATAATGGACAGCTGACAGAAGTTATTGTCCAATCCCTGGATGGACAGACAAAAGCGTTGCCTGCGGATGTGCTGCTTCCCTTCTTTGGGCTGTCAATGAATTTGGGTCCGATTGCTGAATGGGGGCTAGGGCTTGAGAACCATCATATCACCATTAATCCGGCAACAGGGGAAACCAGCCGCCCTGGCATCTATGCTATTGGCGACATTGCGACCTACCCCCATAAATTAAAACTCATCCTTAATGGCTTTGCGGAAGGGGCCCAAGCCGCCCATGCCATCCGAAGATTCCTTTACCCTGAAGAGGTCTTGCACTTTGAATATTCCACGACAAAAGGCTTACCTCTGGCTGCACCGCCCAAGACCGCTACAGCGGCTTAAAATACACCCTGAAAAACTTCCGGAGATCAAAGCGGCCGGGAATTAAGCCCTTGGGGGAGCCTCCTTCACTTCTTTGCCATTTCCTTTAACCGGTAAAGTTCATCCAGGGCTTGACGGGGAGAAAGGTCGTCAAGAGCCAGCGCCCGCAAAGCTTCTTCCACAGGAGAGGGGGCCAGAGAAGACGGCATTCCAGAAACAATAGCGGCAGAGGGGAGGGGAGGGGATGCGGCCATTTCGGGAATGACAGGCATTTCTTTCTGTTTCCCTTCCAGCATCCGTAAAACGTGTTGCGCCCGCTCTACAGCCAGGGCGGGTAAGCCCGCCAGGGCGGCGACATGGATACCATATGATTTATCGGCGCACCCCGGGATCACTTCATGAAGAAAAATGACGTCACCATTCCACTCTTTAATACGCATGGTCGAACAAACCATCATGGGTAATGTTGGCATTAATTGAGTCAGCTCATGGTAATGGGTGGCGAATAAGGTCCGGCATTTATTGACCTGACACAAGGATTCAACCACGGCCCAGGCAATGGACAGGCCGTCAAAGGTGGCCGTACCACGGCCAATTTCATCCAGGATAACGAAGGATCGAACCGTTGCTTGGTTCAGGATGGCGGCCGTTTCAACCATTTCTACCATGAAGGTGGAGCGGCCGGCCGCAAGATCGTCCGCAGCGCCCACACGGCTAAAGATGCGGTCAACCACCCCGATGTGCGCAGAAGCCGCCGGCACGTATGATCCCATTTGCGCGAGCAAAATAATCACCGCATTTTGGCGTAAATATGTACTTTTCCCCGCCATATTCGGACCCGTCATCAAAATGAGTTTTGTTGCGTCATCCATCAGGCAATCGTTCGCCACAAAAGGCGTATCGTTTCCGGCTTTCAACGCCGCCTCCACAACAGGATGGCGTCCCCCCCGTACATCAAATATCAAACTGTCATCTACGCAAGGACGCGCATAACCTTCGCGCGACCCTAATTCAGCGAGAGCAGCTGCGACATCAATGCTGGCCAGCGCCCGGCAGGTTCGTAAAATCTCCGGCGCCCGGCCTTGCGCTTCCCCGATTAAATCCGCAAAGAGCTGAAGCTCAAGCGCAAGGGCCTGGTGGGCCGCCGCTTCAATCCGCCGTTCAAGGTCAGATAAAGCGACGGTCGTATAACGGACGGAAGACCCCAGGGTCTGCCGATGGATAAACTCCTCTGTCCCCTCTCCTTGCGCAAGGGCAAGCTTTTGCGCATGGGAGGGGCTAATATCAACATGATAGCCGATCACATGATTATGACGGATTTTTAAGGTATGAATTCCGGTTTTCGCTATGTATTCCTCTTGTAATTTCCGGGTCAGGCCAAAACTGTCATCCCGCAGGGTGCGGTAAGTATCCAGCCCCTCATGATACCCTGCTGCAATAAATCCCCCATCCCGCGCTTGAAAGGGTAAGTTTTCAGCCAGCGCCCGACTGAGGCGGTCCAGGAGCGTCACATGTCCATTTAAGTGGACGCATTCGCGGGATAAAGGCGCGGGCATGTTTTGCGGCGTTAAAATTGACTGGATTATCTCACTTTGTCTTAAGCCATCCCGTAGCGCCGCTAAATCCCGCGGGCTTCCCCGCCCCAAATTGATCCGCGACAACGCGCGTTCCATATCCGGGCAGGATTTTAAAGCATTCCGGACCTGGCTCCTTACCTCGGGCGCCTCAACAAAAAACGTGACCATATCCAGGCGCTGCGCAATGGCTGTGGAATTTGTCAGCGGCGCATTCAACCGCAAGTTTAGCAATCGGCTTCCAGCAGCTGTCAGGGTCTCATCAATCGTACTGAGGAGCGTGCCTTGACGCGATCCGCTTAAGGTCACTTCCAGCTCCAGGCTGCGCCGCGTCGCGGGGTCAATCATTAAAATCGCCTGGGATGAGATTTTTCTGGGGCGCTCGATCATCTTCAAAGCGGATTTTTGGGTGATGTGGATATAATCAATCAGCGCGCCGGCTGCCTGAATTTCACTTTGCGTAAAATTTCCGAAAGCCTCCAGCGTTTGGACCTGGTAGACCTCTTCAAGGCGGCGCCGGGTATTCTGGCCATCAAAACGCGCTTGCGGCAAAGGGCTTAATTTCTTCTTCCAGGCCCCGAATGTTTCATAAAGGGCAGGTTCTTCCAGGAGACGGTCCGGCAGTACGATTTCTGCGGGATTAAGGCGTGCGAGAAGGGAGGCTAAACCGTCTGGCGTTGTTTCTTCAATCAGGAACACACCCGTTGAGAGGTCAATTGCGCCCACCCCGATCACTTTGCGGGCAAGAGGCGAAAGCGCCACCAAAAAGTTATTTTGCCGGGCATCGAGAAGTCCTTCTTCCGTCAAGGTTCCCGCCGTGACCACCCGCACCACATCCCGGCGTAATGGCCCCCTGGCGCCGCGTTTTTTCGCCGTTTCGGGGTCTTCCATTTGTTCACAAACCGCAACCTTGAACCCCTTTTGGATCAGCCGCGCTAAATACGTCTCATAGGTGTGGGCAGGTACGCCGCACATGGGGATTTCCTCCCCTTCCTGCTTTCCCCGTTTGGTGAGGGCAATGTCGAGCGCTTTGGCTGCAACAACGGCATCTTCAAAGAACATTTCATAAAAATCCCCCATCCGGAAGAACAGCAAACAAGCGGGATATTGTTGTTTGGTCTCCCAATATTGCGCCATGACGGGTGACATCCCGACCGGCATCTTACCCGAAGGATACGGCTTCTTTTCCTCCGTTTGGGGTTCGCCTAAATTTAATCGGGGGTGAGCGTTGGTCATCCTGAATTTATTATTCTGCTTTAAGGATCTGTCTGGCTCCCCTATTTAAACCGAAAGGCGGTGAGAGAGCAAGCCGTTTGCCCAGGCTTTTTAAAGTGTTGAAAATACAAGTAACTTTCGATCATTATAGTGGCATTCCAGAATCTAGGGAGTCTGGAAATAATAAACTTTAATTTTTCTAGACTCCTAACAGGGAGAAAAGCCCCGATGCACGCCCCATTTCTCTATCTCAAAGCAAAGGACGCCCTTCGCGCCCGTGCCCAAAACCAGCAACGCTATGCATGGGTCAAAAATGCGCGGCCCAATCAACTGCCCCCGCCTGGAGAATGGCGAACCTGGCTGATTCTCGCCGGCCGGGGGTTCGGGAAGACCCGCACGGGAGCGGAAACGCTACGCAGCTGGGTCACCAGTGGCCGTTACCGGCGCATTGCCTTAATGAGCAAAACGATTGGGGAAGCCCGCGCTGTCATGGTGGAAGGAACAAGCGGGCTTCTGGAAGTTCATTCCCCCCTTGAACGGCCCTTGTTTGAGCGCACCCGCCAGCAGCTTGTTTGGCCCAATGGAACACTGGCGACGCTTTACGGAGCGGATCACTTTGAGCGTTTGCGCGGCCCTCAGTTTGATGCCGTGTGGATTGACGAGTTGGCCAAGTTCCGCTATCCCGAAGAAGCGTGGGACCAATTAATGCTCGCCTTACGCCTGGGATCTGACCCCCGCTGCATTGTCACCACAACCCCGCGACCCATCCCTTTAATCGAGAAACTTTTGACGCGCGATGATGTCGTCATCACGAAGGGAACGACTTTTGAAAACCGCCGTAACCTTGCGCCCGCTTTCGTGGATCAGATCGTCAAGCAATTTGAAGGCACCCGCCTTGGCGCTCAGGAGCTTTATGCGGAACTCTTGACGGAACGGCAAGGCGCCCTCTGGCGGCGTGATTTGATCCCCTACCGGGAGCCACCTTATGATGAGAAGGGCGCCCTCAAATTAGCCCGCATCGTTATCGCTATTGATCCGGCTACGACCCATCACGAGGAGAGTGACGAAACAGGGATTGTCATTGCGGGGTTAAGCGATGACAATGACGCTTATGTGCTTGAAGACTTAAGCGGCCGGTTAAGCCCTGGCGAGTGGGGACAGCGGGTATGTGAAGCTTACTGGCGTCTCAAGGCGGATCGCGTCGTCGCCGAAGTGAACAAAGGGGGTGACCTGGTGGAACGCATCTTGCGCAGCATTGATCCAACAATTCCTTATAAAGCCGTGCGGGCGACGCGGGGAAAATTCACCCGGGCGGAGCCTGTTGCCGCCTTGTATGAACAACGCCGCGTTTTTCACGCCCGCCCTTTAAGTTTACTGGAAACGCAGTTGTGCGCTTATGTTCCCGGCATAACCCCCAAATCTCCCGACCGGTTAGATGCCATGGTTTGGGCGCTTACGGATTTGTTCCTGGAAAGTGAGGCGAACCCCGCCTTAAAGGTGTGGACATCCGAATAACCGGGTGCCTTGGGGCAATTTAAAAACTTGACCAACTTGACGGGCAATCCTTAAAACTTCCTGTGCGGGTCAATTTTTCCCCCGCTACGCCTGCGGCTGCTATGCCGCCGCGAATAAGAAAGGATGATGATTATGGCCCCTGTTACCAAAGAGACCATTTTGAAAAAGCTGGAGACCCTCTACTGGAGCGTTTTTAATGACAGCAAATGGCATATCGCCTTACGGGTGGCGGAACGGCAAGGAAGAAATATGAACCTATGTCTTCCAGAGGGTACGCGCATCGAGGACATGACGGAACAGCAGCTCCGGGACTTTATGGGCGCTCTGGAAAAGTTTTATCCTGAGGTGAAGCATCCCCCGCCTCCTGTACAGGGATAGGGCGTTCCCTGAAGAATCCGTTTTGATGATAAAGCGTTTATTCAGTTATCCCGATTGTTGTCCGTGTCAGGTCTCTCCGTTACCCGTTACGAGCCGTAAGAGCGGGAAGCGGGGAATCTGATCAGGCCCTTGCAACCACGGCATCCCGTCCCGGCATAGCCAGGCGTAGAGAAGAAGCAGGGTTTTGAGCGGATGTCTGTTCATTGCGTTAACCTGTAAACCAGGGAATTTCCTGGAATCGGGAAATTTCATCTCCGCTTCCCGCCGACGACCGTTGAGAGGAGGCGGGGATACTGACACGGACAACAATCGGGATAACGGATAAGAGGAGGGACGGGATAGATCCAGCGGATGCAAGGAATTTGCAAGCGCATATGCTCAACGGATTTGCGAGATGTCTCGATTGCCGCGGAACTTACGCTCCTCGCAATTGAAAAACGCCCGTTTTCCTTAACTCTTCTTCAGCGCATATTCCCTTTTTATTAAGGCTACAATTCATCTTTCTTCTTTCTATTATACGCCTGACAAGGTATATAAACATTTAATGAGGGCTACTTGGGGGAAGGAAGCGCCTTTTTACATGGATTGCTCTTCTCAGAGGGTATTTTTTAGTCTAGAGTGAGCCATAAAAATTAACAATAAGGAATGCTTTTGGTGAGTTACATCCATCGTTATTTCATCCGGATGATTGTTTTTTTGGGTATGACCGGAGGGGTAGTCAGTATATTACGCCAGCCTCTCTCAATTGCATTTAGAAATAATATTCCTCTCAATGCTGTTATTCTCATCACTTTAAGCATGGGAACCGGCTTGGTTTTTTACCGCTTATATCGTTTGCGGCAGGAGCAGTTATGGCTTGACGGGTATGAACGGGGTGAAGAACGATTTCCGGGGGCGCCGACGCCAAAAATTTTATTCCCTCTCTCTATTTCTTTAGGAGAGAGTCAACGCCACACCCAATTGTCTACCCTTACCTTGCGCTCCATTCTCTCCAGCGTTGAAGCGCGGCTGGATGAAACGCGTGATGTATCCCGGTATCTTGTGGGCTTGCTCATCTTTTTAGGACTTTTAGGAACATTCTGGGGATTGTCCCAAACAATTGGCGCAATCGCCGGCGTTATTACGGGCCTTGAGGTGGACGCGACAAATGTGAAGGATTCTTTTCAGGTCCTGAAACAAGGGTTGCAAGCGCCCTTGACGGGAATGGGCACAGCGTTTAGCACTTCCATGTACGGATTAGCCGGCTCCCTGATTCTCGGCTTTCTTGACCTGCAGGTTACCAAAGCAGCCGGTTCGTTTTATCACAACCTGGAGGACTATTTAACCAGCCTGTCCAAACCGGACATCGCCGGCGCTGGCTACAGCGGCCCTGCTTACTTGCATGGCTTGCTGGAGCAAACAGCCGAATGCATGTCCCAACTTCAAAGCGTTATGAACCGGAATGAGGATAACCGCACAAATGTTGTCCAGTCCTTAAGTATCGTTAGTGAAAAGATGGCGACGTTAACGGAACAAATGGTTTCCCAGCAAGCTTTACTCAAGAAAATGGCGCAAGGCCATGTCGATCTGCAAAAGCAACTGGAACATTTTGCAGCCATTGCGGAAACGCCAGCTTTCCAGGGCGCTGATGAGGGAATCAAGCAGTACTTGCGCAACCTGGATGCAACAACCTTACGGTTACTGGAGGAATTGATTGAAGGCCGGTCCCGCGGAATTCAAGAATTAAAAGGGGAGATACGCCTTGTTGCCAGGACTATTTCCGCCCTGGCGGAGCAGGCGGCAGCCTGATTTTTACACCTTTGCCCGCTGTATTTGCCTAATCACCTGATTTTTCTTTTAAATTAAACTTGCAAATGGTTTACTTTTTATGATAGACCAATGATAAACAAGTAAAGTATACTTGCTTAACTGTTTTGGCGTACACCTGAAGAGAGTTCTTGCATAACCTTCGTCTTTTGCTGGTCGGACGTCGTCAAAAATTGAGTCGTAATCCTCATGTGCCCTTAACCTGCACATCGGATTGCCCCTCAATTTTTTTCCAGTCCGGAAACAAAATTCCGGGTTCTTTCAAGATTGTATTTTTCTAAAAAATATAGAATATTCATAAGCTTAATTTGGATATGTTTTCTCTATTTGAAAGGAACAAGTCTGATCAACGCCAAAATGGTTCGTATTAACAAATTAAGGATTCACTAGAAAATGAGTGCTACCCAAACAACCCAGCCAGAATTTACCGGATGGCGAGCCGCCCTTTGGCCCATCCATAACCACGAACTCAAGAAATTTCTGCCCCTTGCTTTTATTATGTTCTGCATCTTATTTAATTACACGTTGTTGCGGGACACAAAAGATACCATTGTCGTAAATTCTGCGGGAGCCGGGGCCATTTCATTCCTGAAATTATATTGCGTAACGCCTGCCGCAATTTTATTCGTGATTATTTATGCCAAACTCACCAACATTTTAAAGCGTGAAAACGTTTTTTATGCGGTTGTCATGCCTTTTTTGATATTTTTCGCCGCTTTTGCCTTTATTATTTATCCAAATCTTGAAGCATTACATCCTGACCCTGCCTCCATTGCCGCATTAAAAGCAGCCCACCCGGCCTTAACCGGATTTATTGACATTTATGCGTATTGGTCTTTCTCCCTCTTCTATGTTCTGGCCGAGATTTGGGGCAGCGCCATGATCGCCCTGATGTTCTGGCAGTTCGCCAACCATGTGGTTCGCATGCGGGAATCAAAGCGTTTTTACGGGTTGTTCGGTGTCGTTGCGAACGTTGCGTTGATCTTATCAGGCCAATTGGTACGGTATTGTTCCGATGACATTAAGCAATTTTATGCGACGCCTGAAGAAGCCTGGCAAATGTCCGTATATTTGTTAATGGGATCCGTCCTGGTATTTGGCGCCATTGCCATGGCGCTTTACCGGTGGATGCACACTTCCGTCCTGACGGATAAACGTTTCTTTGACCCGGAAGAAAGCGGCATCCCGAAAAAGAAGAAAAAAGAAAAGCCATCCTTGGTAGAGAGCTTGAAACTCATCCTGCGCTCACCCGAATTGGGTTTAATCGCGCTGTTGATCATGGCTTATGGCGTCACCATCAACTTGATCGAGGTCCAATGGAAAAACCAGTTAGGCTTATTTTTTGGAGGTGATAAAGGAGCATATAACGCATTCATGGGGAATTTCTCCACGGTTACAGGTATCTTTACGATTCTCTTCGGCCTTCTCCTCGGTTCCAATATCTTGCGCCGTGTGAGCTGGTTTACAGCGGCTATCATTACGCCTTTGGTCATTACCTTTGGCGGTTTCATTTTCTTCGCCTTCATTTTCGCCAAAGAGTGGGTTGATTTCATCCTGCAAGCTCTCGCAACCACGCCAGTGGCTGCCGCCAGCTTCCTGGGCGCCGGAATTGTGATCCTGTCCAAGGGCATTAAGTATATCTTATTTGACTCAACCAAGGAAATGGCTTATATTCCCCTGGATGATGAATTAAAGACCAAGGGCAAGGCGGCTGTGGATGTGATCGGCGGACGGGCGGGAAAAGCCGGTGGCGCCTTCGTCCAAAGCAACTTGCAAATGGTTTTGGCTGCAACGGTTGTCAATAGTGGCGCAAACATTGTCTCCGTTACAGCTCCTTACGCCTTTGGCATCTTTGTCATCGTTTGCGTCTTGTGGCTTTATGCCGTTAAGGGCTTGTCTAAAAAAGTAATGGCTGCCATGGCGCGCCGCCGCCAGGAGACGCAAGCCTCCTAGAGTTTTTGCGTAACGCATTCTTGCAAAAAGAGCGGGTGGAGAAATCCTCCCGCTTTTTTTATACCCGTCATTAACGGACATATAACTTAATGAAAAATTAGGGAACTTGTCTTTAAAGTAGGAGAAGCATTAAAAACCGTTCACGGAGTGATCCTATGGTTAGGTTTTTTATTAGTCCCCTTCTGTTAATCATGATTTCATTAGGGTGGTCCCCGCACACTTCAGGAAGCCAGGCTCCGCAACAACCTGCTGTCTCCCGTCCTTTGGTTACTCCCTCAGCCGTATCTTCCAAAACCCTTTCATCTCCCGACGGTGCCGCGCCTGTTTGCCAGAAAAAATCCGGCAAATCACCTGTTCTGGTCTTATCCATTGATGGCGCAGCCGTTCGGGGGATTGCCCAGTTTGAACTCCTGCGGGCAATCGAGGAAAAAGTTAATGCGGAAATGATGAAAAAAGAACAGTCAGATTATAAGTTACAAGGCAAAAGCGGCGGAAAACTTACTATACGCAGAGAGAGCATTACAGACATTTTCGATTTTTTCGCTGGCACTTCCGCCGGGTCCGTAAACGTTGGCGCTATCTTGATCCCGCAGGATTCTGCGCTGGCTAATACGTCTGGTCATCAGGTGAAGCCAAAATTTAGTCTGGATGAGTTAAAAGAGAAACTCCCGGATACCCTTAAAGCGGCTTTCGCTGGCTCACTTTTTCGTAAAGTTCGGACGGCAGGGGGGCTTATGGGATCTAAATTTACAGCCAAGCCATTAGAGGAATTGCTTCGTGAATACATGGGCCAGGCACGGATGTCAGATTTGGTGAAGCCCGCGGTCATAACAAGCTATGACTTTCGAACGCGGGAGATTATGAATTTTTCCACGTATGAATCTTGCAGCGTAAAGGAACCAGGCGTCTGCAACACTCCTGAAGGTTTAGAAGAGGTTGTCTACTATCACCCGCCAGATGAAAGGGGATATACATGGAAGGATAAAAATGTTTTTCTGTGGCAAGCCGTTCGGGCATCAAGCGCAGCGCCTGTTTTCTATAAGCCCCTGGAGCTTAAGCTTGAAGGAAAGGCAAGAGCGCTTATTGATGCCGGGCTATTTGTGATGTCTCCCGCTCTGTTAGCGTGGATTGAAGCCCAGAAGATTTATCCCGGACGGCCCCTGGTTATTATATCCATTTCAAGCGGCGCCCTGAGCGAACCCCGAACCGTTAAAACATCAGGCGCCACAGCAGGCAGCATTCCAAAAGTCTTGCAACCCACAATTGAAACAGCTTTAGAGGGGCAACAAGCTTTAACGGATAAAATGATGAGAGACTTACCCGACATTGAATACCATCGCTTAAGTTTTGAGGTGATTAATAAAGAATTCGATGACGCGAGTGAAAAAAACACCCGGGCGCTTCTCGACGCTGCAAAAAAAACAATCGCTTCCGCTGACTTTAATGCCGCCATTAGCGGCATTGTGAAGGCGCGCCTGGAAAGGAAAGAAAAAAATGACCTTGAACCTTTTATATGTAAAGCAAAAGAAAAACAAAAGGCATCCCCCCCTTCCGCTCAGGAAGAAGAGGTGACAAAAAAAATCGCCCGGGCCGATGAAGAGCATAAAAAACCGAAGCCCGTTTCTCCCGAACAGCAAGCGGAGATAGGTAAATTCAAAGACCAGTGCCAGGCGCTGAAAGACCGCAAAAAGATGAAAGAATGGACCGCTATGAAGTGCCAAAACGCTGAAGAAGGTAAATAAAAAGGACGGAGCCGGGAGTTACCCTAGGGCGTGTCATCAATTGAAGGATTTTGTGGCGAAAATGGTGGGTTTTGAGAACCGTATCGCAGAATACTTAAGGCGTATTTGAGAAACGGAAGCGCAGAAAACCGCCATTTGCAGTCCAAAAGCCGATAAGTGATGACACGCCCTAGAAGTCTGCGCTAGAAGGTTCCCGTTCTTGCATATTGCATCATCGCCAACCGGCGATAGAGGCCGTCTTCACTGATCAGCTCCGCATGGGTTCCGACTGCATTGATCCGCCCCCGGTCCATCACGATAATCCGGTCAGCTTTCAGGACTGTCGCCAAGCGATGAGCGATGACAATGGTGGTGCGCGTCGCCATCAGGTGATTCAAACTCTTTTGAACCAGGTCTTCACTTTCAGAATCGAGGGCGCTAGTCGCTTCGTCAAGAAGAAGGATGGCAGGATCCCGCAAAATGGCGCGCGCAATGGCGACGCGCTGCTTTTGCCCTCCCGACAGGCGGACGCCTTTCGTTCCCAAAAGCGTGTGAATGCCTTGAGGGAGGTTCTCAACGACGTCGCGTAAATGGGCTAATTCTAAGGCCTTGCAGACTTCCGCCTCACTCGCCCGGGGACGGCCATAAAGGATATTGTCATAAAGCGATTGCGAAAAAATCACGGGATCCTGGGGCACCAACCCCATACGGGCACGCACGTCGCTGACCTCCACATCCCGTACATCCATGCCATCCAGATAAATAGCGCCAGATTGAGGAGAATAGAATCGTAACAGCAAGGAAAGAATGGTGCTTTTTCCTGCGCCAGAGGGGCCAACAAGAGCAATTTTTTCTCCCGGCGCTGCGGACAGCGTAACATTGTCCAGAACGGGGCGTTCGGGGTTGTCAGGGTAAGCGAAACAGATATTATGGAAGGCAACCACGCCATTTGACAGGACAGGTAATTTTCTAGGCGTCCGTGGGGTTGCCGGCTTTAAACCTGGCGTTGTAGCCAGTAACTCCTGCAACCGGTCTAACGCCCCCATTGCGCGTTGCAAGTCCGCAACAATCTCGGAAAATGAGCCAGCAGACGACGCGACGACGATGGCATAAAAAATAAAGGCTGATAATTGACCGGGTTGAAGGGCGCCGGCCATCACATCCCGCCCCCCGCTCCACAGAACCAGGCTCACCCCCCCAAAAACCAGGGTCATCACAAGGCAGGCCAGGAGAGAACGCAAATGGATCCGTTGAACGGCAACGCCAAAGGCTTTTTCCGTTTGTTCTTTAAACTGGCCCCGGTCCTGCTCTTCATGCATAAAAGCCTGGCAGGTGCGAATCCCGCCTAAAGTTTCTTCCAGAAATCCACCTACATCAGCCATCCGGTCTTGCGCAAGGCGGGATAAGTGACGGACGCGCCTTCCATAAATCAAAATAGGAATCACGACAAAGGGAACAATAACAAGCGTTAAAAAGGTCAGTTTCGGGGAAGTGGCAACCATCATGGCAAGACCCCCGGCCAGCAATAAGAAATTACGAATGGCGGCAGCCGCTGACCCTCCCAGCACAACTTGAATGAGGGTGGTATCCGTTGTCAGGCGGGACACAAGCTCGCCTGGACGGATCATCTCAAAAAAACCAACATCGAGAGACAATAAATGACTGAAGACCTGTTGGCGCAAGTCAGTCACAACCCGTTCCCCTACCCAGCCAATGAAGTAGCTCCTCCCAAAACTTGCGATGGCTAACAAAACAACAGCGCCTCCCATTAACAGGAGGATCAAATCAAGCGTCCCGGAATTTTCCTGGCTAAAGCCCTGGTCAATCAGATAACGCAAGCCCCATCCGAGGCTTAAAACCATACTGGCCGCTAAAACCAGCGAAAGAACCGCAAAGGTCAAAGGACGGCGGTAAGGCGCTGCAAAGGTCAGGAGAACTTTTAACTTTTGGGTCGTTTTTCCATAACCGCCTTCGACGAAGGATTCAGGAGGGGGAAGAATGTTAGGCCGGGTCATGAAAGGGATACGGCCAATTCCGTTTCTAGCAATGTGATTAAATCATCCATCCCCCGTGTGGAAATCCAACGGCCCTCCCGTAGCCGGAAATGATGCGCTCCCGTCAGCGGAGAGGCTAACCAGATTTGCTGTGTGACGCCATGGTAATTCAGAAGGTAGGGACGGCCATCGGGCAAATCAAAAGCAAGGGAACAGCCATCACACTCTCCATCAAATCCGGCTTTTTCCAGTTGCTCAAACAGAGCGTTTAAGGTTTTGTATGCTTCTACAGAAAAAGGGGACAAGGATAGCATATCCTTTCGTGCCAACCGGGTTATCGCGAACTTTCTACTCAGCGCGTCATCATTTAAGGCTTTTGGCCCCTAACAACTGCTTTCCAACGCCAGGGTGAGGAGCAAAGCAGGGATACTCCCGCAAGAGTTTCAGGGTGATGCTCACCCGCAAAGAGTCTCCCGCTCTTTTTATGTGACTCGCGGTTTGTCACGCTGCTTTTCTCTTCCCCATGACGGAAGGGGAGACCTCAAGAAACGCACTTTAAATAAATAGACGCGCCTCGCATATCACTTAACGTATAGTGGTGGAGCCAAGGAGGATCGAACTCCTGACCTCTACAATGCCATCGTAGCGCTCTCCCAGCTGAGCTATGGCCCCACTTATCATCAGTCTTAATCAATAGCTCCCTTTCTCATATTTTTCAAGGGAAGATATCACATATCAGCAATTCTCATTATGAAAATTTATCCTTTATAAGTCAGTTGGTTATAAAATAACAGCCAAAAGCTGGAAATTTACATAACCCGTTAGATAGTTTGAAAAACTTGCAAGTAACCATAAGGTGTCATAAGGATTGCTGGCATTTGATTCATAACCTCAAAAAAATAAAATTGGGAATTCCCTCTTTCCGTCCCTTCAACTTCGCACCTACGCCCGAGGGCGAATGGAGAGGGGAATGATAATCCGTTCTGCTCCATGAGTTGATAGCCACGAAGAGATAACTAAATGGTATTATAGTACCGTTATCGTAAAGTCCACGGAAACAGAGCATTTTACGCTTGACGGAGAAGCCCTATATGTCATAAAAATTATAAAATATAGTGTTTCTAAGGAATGGATAGAAAATACAAATGAAAACGTTCTCTCTAAAACCAGCGGATGTGACGAAAAAGTGGCTTCTCATTGATGCGCAAGATATCATTCTCGGGCGTCTCGCCGTCGTTGTCGCCAATATTTTGCGCGGAAAGAATAAACCTGAATACACGCCTCACGTTGATTGTGGTGACAATATTGTGGTCATTAATGCGGAAAAAGTCAAGCTGACAGGTAATAAACGGCGAGATAAAAAATTTTATTGGCATACAGGATATCCCGGCGGAATTAAAGAAAGAGCTATTGGCTTGATTCTTGACGGAAAGTATCCAGAGCGGGTCATTGAAAAAGCTGTTGAGCGCATGATTCCCCGCGGTCCTTTGGGACGCCAGATCATGGGAAACTTGAAAATTTATGCAGGCGCCGCTCATCCCCATGCAGGTCAAAGCCCGGAAGTTTTAGATATTGCGGCCCTGAATCCAAAGAATAAAAGGAGTATTTAAACGTGGCACGTGATAAAATTGCTTTAGAAGACTTGAAGTCTGCTGTCAAAGAAACGGCTACGGCTTCAGGGGCAACCAAAGAAGTGAAAACTCATGATAATGAGCCGGTCGCTCCAAAAATTGACGCTCAGGGACGCTCTTACGCAACAGGAAAACGTAAAAATGCGATTGCGCGTGTTTGGATCAAGCCAGGCAAGGGTAAGATCATTGTCAATGACCGGGGAAGTACGCAATACTTTGCGCGCCCTGTTTTACAGATGCTGATTGCGCAACCCATGGAAGCAACCAACCGTATAGGCCAGTTTGATGTATGGTGTACCGTTACCGGTGGCGGGTTATCCGGGCAAGCAGGAGCCGTTCGCCTTGGAATTAGCCGGGCTTTGACTTATTTTGAGCCGAATTTGCGTCCTGTTTTGAAACACGGCGGCTTCCTGACCCGTGACAGCCGTGTGGTTGAACGGAAGAAGTATGGTCAACGCAAAGCGCGTCGTCGCTTCCAGTTCTCCAAGCGTTAATTATACCAGGCGCGGTCATAAAGTAAGCTTTTCAGCGTCCCCCGATCCCGTTCGTCCTGACCGTAGAGAGCGAAGCGAACGAAGTCGAAGGATAATGAAACGCTTCCCTTGACGATACCCTTCGACTTCGGTTGTGTCGCTCTTTCGAGCGTCACTCCCTACGTTCAGGGCAAACGAAAAATGGGAAAATTAAAAAACTTCACCTTATGCCAGAGTTTGGTGTATTGTGAAGGCTCTATCTTCCCCGGGTCCTCATTGAAAGTGTCCAATTGAAGGAGTATAAGTTATGGCAAAAACAGCAACCATTGCGATTAAGATGCTCAGCACCGCAGATACAGGTTTTTTCTACGTAGCCAAAAAAAATCCGCGTAAAAAACCGGAAAAGTTTGAATTTCGGAAATATGATCCAGTTGTGCGAAAGCATGTCTTGTTTAAAGAGACGAAAATTAAATAGGCTCCTTTCAAAACCAGGAAGTTTGGTTTATGGAAGATGAAGGTTCCCTAAGTTCTCGTTTAAAACGTTATGGTCAAGTATCCGCCGTTGTGGGAGGATTGACTGCCCGTTTGGTTGGCCAAAAATTTTTAGGACTGGATATTGATCAGGCTTCCCATGCTCAAGGACTCACAGCAGTCCTGGGTAACCTGAAAGGCCCCTTAATGAAGGTTGCCCAGTTCCTTGCAACCGTACCCGGTGCTTTACCGCCTGAATACGCCGACATGTTCCTGTCTCTCCAAATGAACGCGCCTGCTATGGGATGGGCGTTTGTTCGACGGCGTATGGCCGGTGAGTTGGGACCAGACTGGCAAGGCCGCTTTTCTGAATTTTCTGAAGAAGCCGTGGCTGCCGCCTCTCTTGGCCAAGTGCACCGCGCTAAAGGCAAGGAAGGCCATGATTTGGCCTGCAAACTCCAATATCCGGATATGGCTTCTATTATTAAAGCTGATCTCCGTCAGCTTAAGGTCATATTGTCCCTTTATGAAAGCTGGAGCCAAGCCCTTGATACGGCTGAAGTCCAGGAAGAAATCGCTTTACGGCTTTCAGAAGAACTAGACTATCATCATGAAGCCCGAAATATTGGCATCTATCAGCGAATTTTTGAAGGAACGCCGGATCCCCTTACCAAAGACTCATTTGGCGTCCATATTCCTCATGTTTTTTCCAGCTTAACAACGCGGCGTTTATTAACTCTATCCTGGATGGAAGGGCAGTCTCTCTTAACAAAAACAGAAGCCCCTGTTGAAGAACGCAATATTTTAGGCCGACGGTTATTCCTGGCCTGGTATTACCCCTTTTATCACTATGGCGCTATTCATGGAGACCCCCACCCCGGCAATTATACCGTCCGTGCGGATGGTGAGTTAAATATCCTTGATTTTGGGTGTATCCGTATCTTCTCTCCCGCCTTTATTCAAGGCGTCATTGATCTTTACCGCTCCCTTCAATCCCGGGATCGCGATCTGGCCGTTCATGCCTATGAGGCTTGGGGATTTAAGAATTTAAATGAAGAAATGATCCATATTATCACCCAGTGGGCACGGTTACTTTATGCCCCTCTTCTCGATGACCGCGTGCGCCCTATTCAAGACCTTCTGGATGGAAGCCCGGGTTGGGAAACAGCCACCAAAGTTCACATGGAGCTGGAGCGTCTCGGCGGCATACGCCCCCCCAAAGAATTTGTATTTATGGACCGCGCTGCTGTGGGAATCGGTTCCGTTATGATGCGTTTAAAAGCTGAACAAAATTGGCATCAACTTTTTGAAGGCTTAATTGAAAATTTCGATATCCAGCAAGTCACCCACCGTCAGGAACAGGCTTTGAACGAAGAATAAAGTCCCGTCATTTTTTAAGAGAAGCGGAACATTTTTCACTTTTAAGGGCATGCAAGACTTTTTGAGGTGTTAGCAATTGTCCCAAAAACACGCCGTTGGGCGTACGGCATCCATAAACAGCATAAAAAGGGATGCCATATTGCTTAAATGTTTTAAGATAAGTTGTAATTTTTGGATCATGGTTCGTCCAATCCGCTTCCATGGCCACCACATCATGGCTATGAAGCGCTCCTAAAACATCTTTGCTTTTCAAAGCAAAATATTTGTTCGCCTGACAGGTTAAGCACCAGTCCGCTGTGATATTGACAAACACCGTTTTCCCCGCTTTAACATAGCCTGCAATCCGGTCAGGTTCAAAAGGATGCCACAGGTTATTTTTCTTAAAAGAAAGGGTTTCTCTTGCCTGGGAAAAGAAAGCTGGAAGCGCGAAACTTCCTGCAATCAAGAGGCTTGCCCCGAGCCAGACCATCTTTTTCCTGGCTTCCGACCCGTTACGGGTCTTTTTCAAGAATAAAGAAATAAAGAACATTAACAGAGCAACAAGGAAAGCGCCTGTCTTGCCAATTTCCGCAATCAAAACATAAACCAACCACAGCGTGGTTATTATAATCAGGAAACCAAGCCCGTATTTGACGGTCACCATCCAGGCGCCGGGTTTAGGGAGCTTGGTTGCAAATTTAGGAAAGAAAGCAATCAGGAGAAAAGGAAAAGCAAGCCCGAGGCCCATAGCGGTAAATATAGATAAAATTTCAAGGGCGCCTTGTGACAGGGCGAAGGCCAAAGCCGTTCCCAGAAAAGGCGCCGTACAGGGGGTAGCGAGGATTGTAACCAAACTTCCTTCGAGGAAAGACCCCAGCAAACTCTCCCGATGGGGAGAAATTCCGCCCAGCGATGAAAGCATTGATGGCAATCGAAACTCAAAAAATCCAAATAAATTACAGGCAAACAGGGTTAAAATGCCAATGAGCCCGATCAGGAAATAGGGATCCTGAAACTGGACGCCCCATCCGACCGCATGACCAGAAATTTTTAGTAAAATCGCCCCGCCTGCAAGGAGGAGAAAGGAAAAGATAATTCCGAGTACAGTTGCTAAAAATTCTTGACGAACGGTCGCGTTATGACCTCCGCCATGACGCATAACAGACAGGATCTTGAGAGATAATACAGGCAGAACGCATGGCATAATGTTAAGAATAAGCCCGCCCATAAAGGCAATCAGAAGCATCGCCCCCCAAAAGCCCATACTCAAGCTTCTGGCTTTCAGGACGTGTTCAACCTCAAACCACTTATTTTGATAACCGAGTGTGAGGGTAACTGATTTTCCCACTAAATCAGGTATATAGGTTGGCGCCCGATTGGCATCGGGATAGACGGATGCAGAATAGTGGATCGTTTTTTGGTCATTTGATAATGAAATCTGAGGCGCATCTATAACCAGGCCTTTCATTTCCAGGAAAATCTCAGGAACCGCCTTTTTTGAAAAGGTTCCTTTTACGCTCGATAAAACAACTTGAATGGTTGGAGGAACCGTGCCTTCTCCCTCTTCTATCTCAACTTTTCGAATGTGAAAGGCATTGAAGGTTTGATTTCCCGAAAGTTCACGTTGCGGGATATGAGCCATCGTTTCGTGAAGCATGGTGGCTTGAGGTCCCTCATTTCTCGGCCCCGTTGGTAAATCGAGCGTTAACGTTTCCATCACCGGCAAGCAGTTTGTCTCATCACAAACAAGCATATCCACGAATACGGAAGCGCGTACAGGCTGCATGGGATCAGCAACGTCCATCAGCAAGGGAAATATCACGTCCCCTTCATATCCATTCACTTGCCCCATTTGTGTCCAGGTACGGTGGGGAAATGGCCAAAGGATTTTGGCTGATTTAATATTTTTCGATCCTTCCCAATTGAGGTTAACCCCATATCCCGCAACACCGGGGGAACGCCAATAGGTTTTCCAACCCGGCGCAAGTTGGGCGCGTAACCCCAAAAGGATCGTTCCTCCTTTCCCAACCGTTCCAGACTCGGAAATAAGGGATAAATGAACTTTTCCCCTTTCTTCAGCAAGGGCGCTTAACCCAAATAAAGAAAAAAGAATAAGACAGATTATCATAGGGCGTGTCATCAATTGAAGGATTTTGTGGCGAAAATGGCGGGTTTTGAGAACCGTATCGCAGAATACATTAAGGCGTATTTGAGAAACGGAAGCGCAGAAAACCGCCATTTGCAGTCCAAAAGCCGATAATTGATGACACGCCCTACTTTTTACCCAGAAGGGCATTAAGGCGCAGTAAAAAAAAGCAGAATCTTTTTTCATCAGGTATTCCGGTGGCTTTCAGCTACTCTCCGCTTGATCTGTTTTTGAATTTTTTCAAAAGCCCGGTATTCGATCTGCCGAACACGTTCCCGGGAAATGCCAATGCGTGAGCTAATTTCTTCTAAAGTTGACGGGGGCTCTTTTAGCCGGCGCTCAATAAAAATTTGATGTTCGCGCTGGTTGAGGCAAGTCATGGCATTATCGAGCAAGTTCCGGCGTTTAGACATCTCATCAGAATGAATAGCCCGCATTTCCTGGTCTTCACGCTCATCCACAAGCCATTCAATCCATTCGGGAGCTTCATCCTCACCGCTACGCACCATGACATTGAGTGAGCGATCCCCTGACAAGCGCTGATTCATTTGAATAACTTCCGCTTCCTGTACGGAAAGTTTCTTTGCCAGCGCTGACACAATTTCAGGGCTTAGCTCACCTTCCTCGAAGGCGTGAATTTTCCGCTGGGCCTTGCGTAAACTAAAGAATAGCCGCTTTTGCGCAGACGTTGTCCCAATTTTAACAAGAGACCACGTCCGTAAAATATAGTCTTGTATGCTGGCTTTAATCCACCACATGGCATAAGTTGACAGACGAAACCCCCGCTCTGGATCATAATGTTTCATAGCCTGCATCATGCCAATGTTCCCTTCAGCCACGAGGTCGCTTAACGGTAACCCATACCCGCGGTACCCATTGGCAATTTTTGCGACCAAACGCAAATGGCTGGCAACCAGGCGTTCAATGGCTTCAGAATTCCCTTCGTTCCGCCATTTTTTCGCTAATTCATATTCTTCTTCCAATGTTAGCATAGGAAGATTCCGAATTTGACGAACGTAATGCTGATTGAGTCCATCGAGATCTTGGTGTTGAACGGTTTTCGTCATAAGAACCTGAATGCAAAGAACTGATATTCTTTAAATGCGCTATACAAAATAGTAGCTGAAGAAAAAGTTTGAATGCAATGCTTAAGGCTTAATATTTTTAATTTAATTGTGGTTATTTGTCCAGGTGATTAGCCTGATATCAGTAATTCCGCGTAATTGCTCACCCCCCCTAGTGTAGCGATGCGGATTTACCTGTGGCAAAATT
>CAYRJJ010000005.1:0-41726 GCA_964424515.1 uncultured Candidatus Finniella sp.
GCTTGTGTTCATGCAAAACCTGTTACCTCACAGGTACTTTTCGGATAAGCATTGTAAAGTTTATTATTTCTAGACCCCTAAATTATTTTTTCCGACAAATACATCCTTGAGATGTGTTTCTTGCTTGTCAAGGGAAAAATGACCTATTAAGCTCTGGTTAAAAAAACAATAGGGAGCGGGCGTATGGTCGGACGGGTCTACTCAGTCGCCTTTCAAGGGGTGGAAGTTTTAGAAATTGACGTTCAGGTCCAAACGTCAGCAGGGCTTCCCGCTTTCCACATTGTCGGATTGGGAGATAAGGCTGTCGTCGAATCACGGGAGAGAATCCGGGCAAGTTTTCATGCCCTTGGCCTTGCGCTGCCCTCTAAACACATTACGGTCAACCTGGCGCCCGCAGATGTCCAAAAAGAAGGGTCTCATTACGACCTTCCCGTAGCCTTGGGGCTGATGGTGACCATGGGCGTTTTAAGTCCTGAAGATATTGCGGATTATACGGCTTTGGGTGAACTCGGCCTGGATGGTTCCCTGGCGCGGGTATCGGGAATTTTACCAGCCGCTATTGATACGGCTGCTTCAGGGCGGGGGCTGATTTGCCCAGCGGCTTGTGGCAGTGAAGCAGCCTGGGCGGGGAACCTTCAAATTCTGGCAGCTCCCAATTTACTTGCGCTTGTGAATCATTTCAAAGGGACGCAAGTGCTTTCTCCTCCCCAACCTAAAATTCCCGATTTATCCCCCCCATCCACCCTTGACCTTTATGACATTAAAGGTCAGGAAATGGCCAAGCGGGCGTTAGAAGTGACCGCGGCAGGGGGGCACAATTTGCTGATGATGGGGCCGCCGGGGGCGGGAAAATCTATGCTGGCGTCGCGTCTGCCGGGTATTTTACCACCGCTTGAAGCGGCGGAAGCCCTGGAAGTGACCATGATCCACAGCCTGAGTGGAATGGCGCCGGAAGAAGGCATTATTCGCGTCCGGCCTTTCCGGGATCCCCACCATTCCGCTTCTCTTCCCGCGATGGTGGGCGGTGGCGTCCGGTGTAAGCCCGGGGAAATTTCTCTGGCTCATCTTGGCGTCTTATTTCTGGACGAATTACCTGAATTTAACCGTCCAACCCTCGAAGCTTTACGCCAGCCTCTGGAATCGGGACGGGCGGTGGTTGCCCGGGCAAACGCCCATATTACGTATCCGGCCCGCGTCCAGCTGGTGGCTGCCATGAACCCCTGTCGGTGCGGGTATTATGGGGATGCCAGCCGCGAATGCGCCCGTGTACCGCGCTGCGCCCAGGATTATCAAAATAAAATTTCTGGCCCGCTTCTGGATCGGTTTGACATCACTATTGATGTGCCTGAAGTGGGAGCCGCAGATCTGGTGAGCGACCCACCGCGTGAAAAGAGCCGGGATGTGGCGGCGCGTGTGATGCAAGCGCGTTCCGCCCAAAGGGACCGCTACGGAAAAATGGCGCCGAAAGGGGGCGTTTTGACCAATGCGGTTGCGGATGGGGACATCCTTTACAAGGTTGCGACGCCCGATGAAGAAGGGCAATCCCTTTTAACGCAAGCTATGGAAAAACTCAAGCTTTCCGGGCGCGGATATCACCGCGTCCTTCGTGTAGCCCGTACGCTGGCGGATCTTGAAGGCGCCGATCGGGTTAAGCGCCCCCATATCGCCGAAGCATTGGGATACCGGAGAATGCCGATGGTGAAAGAGTAAGACGGGTTTAAAACGGATTGGGTAAAATAGAATCCCCTAAAAAGTTTCAAAATATACCCAAATGGGGATAGGCTGCCATTTGATCGTTCGTTTTGGATCACTGAGAAGATAATGCCAGCAGCGTGCTATTGAAAAGAAAGCCAGAATGATTGATTCCCGCAAAATTGATTTAGCCCACGCCTATCGTATTCTGGCCCATTTGGGGCTGGATGACCACACATATACCCATTTATCAATTCGGGCGGCGGATCCGTCTCTCTTTCATATTTATTCCTTTGGAGACCGGTTTGAAGAGGTGACGGCGGAATCGCTTTTGACCGTTTCCCAAACGGGCGAAGTCATAGAGGGGAAAGAGCGGCGTAGAAACCAGACGGGGTATGTGATCCATGGCTCCCTTTATCAAGCCCGCTCGGATATTCAAGCCATTTTCCACCTCCACACCCCGGCCATTGTGGCGGTATCCGCCTTGAAAGAAGGGCTGTTGCCGCTTAATCAATGGGCGCTTCATTTTTATGGACGGATCGCTTATCACGATTATGACTCCCTGGCTTTAGATAAGGCCACGCAAGGCTACAATTTGGCCCGGGACCTGGCGGATAAATATGTGCTTTTGCTCCGTCATCATGGTTCTGTTACGTGCGGGCGAACGATCCAGGAAGCGCTATTTTATACGTATCACCTGGAAAAAGCTTGTCAAACCCAATGTTTGACCCTGGCAATGAACCGGGAAATTGTTGCGCCGTCGCCCGCTACCTGTGAACGGGCGGTTTATGACCTCTTGAATTTTGAAAAAGACCTTGGCGCCCGTGATTGGGCTGCCTGGCTGCGCGTGGTTGGTATCTAAAAAGTCTTATGATGGCAGGAGGAGGTAATATGAAAATTAAAAATGTCGTGTTTGATATTGGGAATGTCCTGCTTCGCTGGGTTCCGCAGGAGGTTATCCAGAATTTTTTTCCTGAAGAAAAATCACCCGCAGAGATGGTGTTAAAAATTTTTAAGTCTCCCGTATGGCTTGACCTGAATCGGGGGAAACTAACTGAAAAAGAAGCGATACGAATTTACAGCCAGCAATTGGCCATATCCGTCGCCAGGCTTGACGAACTCATGGGCGCGATAAAGGAATCTATCGTTCCTGTGGAGGGAAGCCTTGAGTTGCTTGATGACCTCTATGAACAAGGCGTTCCGTTATACTCCATTACGGATAATGTAAAAGAAATTATGAAGTTCTTGAAAAACCGGTATGACTTCTTTCATAAATTTTCCGGCATGATCGTCTCTGCTGAAATTGGCGTCCTCAAACCCTCCCCCCTTATCTATCAACGGCTCATTGATTCCTATCGTTTAATCCCTCAAGAGACGGTCTTCATTGATGACCTTCTACAAAATGCGCAAGGCGCCCGGGACGCTGGTTTACAGGGAATCCATTTTACGGATGCTGCGCAGTGCCGCGCCGAATTACGCCGTCTTGGCGTGCTCTGAAAAGCCCCCATTATGGGCAATTCACCTGTGGGCAATTCAAAAAATTGACAATTTAACACCCCCTCCCTATAGAATAGATGACCTTTCGATAAGGTGTGTTTATTAACGTTTTAAGTAATCCATCATTCTGTGAAATTGACTTTACAAAATTCACTAGAATGAAAAAGGGGGGGAAATGGGACAATTAACAAAAAGTGAGATCATTCATAAAAGAAAAAAAATACTTTTCGCATTCGGCTGTACTTTTCTCTTCGGGAGCGCCATCCATGCGACGTTTGACGGGTTTTACGCAGGGGCCAGCGTGGGTTACCTCAACCAGCGCACCAGCCTGGACGCCCAGCAAAACCCCGCGGATCCCAATGCGGATATGAATAACACAACGGCGGGACGCGGCCTACCGACAGGTGAGGTTTTCCTAGGGTGGGGAAAGGTCTTTGGGAAGAATTTCTATGGCGGCCTGGAAGGAAAAATTGATGGGGTGACGGGAAAGAGCCAGAAAGTGGCTGAAGATGCAAATTTTATTTATCTGTCCGGCCGCAAAGGCCCGGGTATGGCAGCCCTGGCCCGTCTTGGGTATTTGATCAATCCAGCGACAATGATTTATGGGGGCGTGGGGGCCAAGATGGCCCGATTTGAGTATAATGTATTTGAAAAAGCGGACAAAATTTCAGCCCTTTTTTCAAAACAATCCTTGTATTTATTAACAGAAATAGGAGTGGAAACTTCTGTTGGTGTTTTACGAAATTTAAAATTTCGTTTCTCTTATTCCTTTATGCCCGCACGAGAGCTGACGCAAAATACAACCAATTTTCCTGTAAATCACGTATATCGTACACATGGTATCATTAAGAGCGGAGTAGCTGAGAATACTTTTAAAGCAGGAATAGTCTATCGGTTTTGAAAAGATGATTATTATAAATCAAGATTAGAGTTTGCCCCTACCTTCGTGTCATATCGTGGTAGGGACAATCTACCATTTTAGAACTTATATAATTTGCTTAGTATTCTTCCATCAATCTGTAATTTAAAATTGTTGGTATCTGTATAAATAATCTCTACAGTTCTCCCTGAATATGCTTGGATCCTCCTCCAAAGCACAGTGCTAAGGTTTTGATTCCTACCGCCTAAGGCTGCCCATGCTCTATCACCGATTTTCCCTTGTTCCCATTGAGGGAGAAGCCATTGTTGATAGGGTGAAAGTGCTAGATTGTTTTCTTGGGCTATGTTCTCTATAGATTCCTTGAGATGGGCAATTTCTTCAGCCTTAAGGGACAACTCAATCGTAGCTTTCATCTCTACCTTTTCTATTTGTTCTCTCAGGCTTAAATTCATTGCTCTCAGCATTTCAATCTCACTTACCTCTGTGGCAACTTCCTCTGTCGCGACTCCATTTGAGACCGTTACTATTGACGCCGCTAATAAATACAGGATGGTTTTTTTCATGATCGACTCCCTTATAGAATGAATGGATGAACCCCTTATCGTTTGCCAGTTGCCTGGCTTGTTTATCCAACGATTAATGTATTTTATTTGTGATAAAATTGATTAAAATATGATAAACAATGCTAGTTTTAAGGGGTTTGAAGGTGATTTGCAAGTTTTTTCAACAAAAGGATATGCGCAGTTTAGCCGCGTTCATGCCCCTGTCAACGGAAAGGTTGCAGATTATTCCACAAATCGGTATACCTTAGCGGTAGAGGGTGCCAATTTTTGACAAGATAAAGGGTCTTATTCTCTATGGCTGGAAAATTTAAGATTGACGGGGATGCCGTTCGTCATCTCGCTGAAATTCTTATCGACACAAACCTGACGGAAATTGAATATGAAGATGACGGCCACCGCATACGGGTTTCCCGGGGCGGGGGCGTCCAGGCAGCGACGGTTATGACGCCGCATGAGGCTACCCCGGCGCCCGGGGTAGCGGAAACGACTGCCGCGCCTCCTCCCTTGCCATTGAGCAACCACCCGGGAACGATCAAGTCACCGATGGTGGGTACGGCTTATATGTGCGCTGAACCGGGGGCGGCGCCCTTTGTCAAGACGGGGGACGCGGTTACCGTCGGCCAAACCCTCATGATTATTGAAGCGATGAAAGTTATGAACCCCATTAAAGCGGCCCAACCTGGCAAAGTCATCCAAATCTTCGCTCAAGAGGGGACCCCTGTCGAATTTGGTGAACCCCTTATGGTCATTGAGTAAATATATGCCGAGTACGCCGATCACATCTCTTGCGCCCCCTGAGGCTTCACCAGGCCAAAAGCTTTTTGACAAGATTTTGATTGCCAACCGGGGTGAGATTGCTTTGCGCATTCAGCGGGCGTGCCGCGAAATGGGGATTAAAACCGTTGCGGTTCACTCAACGGCGGATGCGGCATCCATGCATGTCCGCCTTGCGGATGAAAGCGTCTGCATTGGCCCCCCTTCCGGGCGGGAGAGTTACCTGAAAATGTCAGCCCTTATTAGCGCTGCGGATATTACCGGCGCAAGCGCCATTCACCCTGGCGTCGGTTTCTTGTCTGAAAATGCAGCTTTTGCCGGCATGGTCGAAGAGCATGGCATGACCTTTATTGGGCCAACGCCAGCGCATATTACCCTGATGGGGGACAAGATCACAGCCAAAAAAACCATGATTGACCTTGGCATCCCGGTTGTCCCGGGGTCTGATGGGGCCATTGATACGGATGAACAAGCCATAGAACTCGGGAAAACCATTGGCTACCCCCTGTTGATCAAGGCCACAAGTGGCGGCGGCGGTAAGGGAATGAAAGTCGCTAACGCGGCGGAAGAACTGCCCCAGGCTTTGCGCCTGGCGCGAGCGGAAGCGAAAGCCAATTTTGGCAACGACCAGGTGTATATGGAACGGTATTTGCGCCGCCCCCGTCACATCGAAGTTCAGATTTTGGCGGATTCTTACGGTAACGTTGTTCATTTAGGGGAGCGGGATTGTTCCCTGCAACGGCGCCATCAAAAGATTTGGGAAGAGGCGCCTTCGCCCGGCCTTTCCCCCGAAAAGCGGTTTGAGCTGGGTCAAATTGTAACCAAAGCGATGAAAAAGATGGGGTACCGTGGCCTTGGAACCCTTGAGTTCCTTTATGAAGACGGGGAGTTCTTCTTTATGGAAATGAACACCCGTTTGCAAGTTGAGCATCCCATTACGGAAATGGTGACGGGCATTGACCTGGTCAAGGAGCAAATCAAAGTTGCTGCGGGTTTTCCTCTGCCTTTCCGCCAGGAGGATATTAAGTTCACCGGCCATGCCATTGAATGCCGCATTAATGCGGAACACCCGGAAACTTTTGTTCCGTCCCCCGGGGAAATCACAGGCTATCATGCGCCCGGGGGCTGGGGCGTGCGGATCGATAGCCATCTGTATCAAGGTTACCATGTTCCGCCCCACTATGACAGTTTGGTAGCGAAGCTTGTTGTTTACGGGGATACGCGGGACGAATGCCTTATGCGGGTGGAGCGCGCTTTACGGGAGTATGTCATTGATGGCATTGAGACGATTTTGCCGTTGCACCGCAAGCTTGCTGAGGATCCCGATATCCGGCGGGGGGACTACGACATCCATTGGCTTGAGAAGAAGCTCAGTTCTTAAGAAGCAATTCAGCCGCAGGGGGAGCTGCCCTGTGACCCATGACGTGAACTCGCTTACCCCTTCCACTTCTGTCACAGATCTTTTGATCTGTAACCTGCACGCGAGGGCGAGAAGTATTATCCCCTCCCCGTTTATCTCTTTGAGACTTACCGCCCCATAATGCTTTTAGCGATTTTCGCCAGGAACGGAGCTTGATTTTTTCGGATATTGACGCCCGTTATGATTTCAATAATCTTGTCAATATCCGCCCGGTAGCCATGATTTTTGAGGGCTAACGGTATTCCCAGGTCTGCCGCTTCAGCAGCCATGGCATTATAAGAAATATCGATATCTATTTTACGGCCTAGCAATTCTTCAAATCGTTCAATATTGATGGTGTCTTTCTCCCGGGTATGGTTGAGAATGACTGAATGGGTTTTGGAATCCTTTTCTTCGGTTAAAACGCTGGATATTCGTAAAGTATCCCGTAAGGATGTAATGTTTAACCCACTTATAAAAAAAATAGTGCTTGCGTGCCGGTTAAAGTAACGCCACAAAAGAGGATGATGACGGCATCCATCAACAATAATATAATGAAACTTGGTGGTGATCAATTCCATGAGTTGATCCAGGTTCGCCAGACGTTCCTGATCCATCTCGATATATTCATGCAAAGGTTCCTCGGCGCTTATCACACGCAGGCGTTCCCCATACACGCCCATAGATTGCTCAAGAAAAAGATCGTCGATACGGTCCGGGCTTTCGAGCGCATCATGTAAGGCATGGGATGCTGGTAAGTCGAGGAGCGTCCTCACATTACCAAATTGAAAATCCGCATCAATCAAAACAACCTTTTTACCCATTTCACCCGCTAGAATCGTCGCTGTGTTTGTTGCTAAAGTTGTGGCGCCACTTCCCCCTATTGTCCCTAAAAAGAGAATCACTTTACCCGACCGCTTCCGTCGCGCAAGGCTTTCATTTGTTTCAAGCTTTAACGCCAGGCTTATGGAACGTGCTAAAATATCTGCGCTAACAGGCTTGACCAGGTAATCCGAGATATTTAACTTCATTAAATCCCGGAAAATACTAACGTCATTCCTTTCCCCTAAAATAATAACGTTCGTATCAGGGGGACAAAACTCCATAAGTTTTTCCACATCTGAAATCAATAAATCGCGTTGACTGCAATCCACACACAATGCCTTGGCATGGGATGCTGATTTTGTATACTCAACCGCCCGCGTTACGTCTCCAGCGTAAATTTTGTATTGAATTTCCCCCAAACGGGAAATAGCTTCAATTAAAGCGCTATTGGTTTCATGATCTTGCGTGAAACAAGTAATATCATAATTCTCAAAATCAAGTTTATTCATTACTGTGAACCCCCTGAACCTCCTGAGCCTCCTGAGCCTCCTGAACCGGCAGAGCCAGAGGAACCAGCGGCGCCACCATCAGACTTTTCAACCTTTAACCATTTTCCCTTATCTTTACCAACCCGGTGGTCTGCAATAGCTAGCGAATCCCGCGCTGCATCCCGGCTGGAAGCCGTTTCTCCTTTGAACAAGACAATGGGGTCGTCAATCATCAATAAGAAATTAGTGGCCGTTGAGCACCCGAAATTGCTGGTTGGTCCTCTCCCATATCCTGTTCCAAACGTACTCGACCAATTTGGGCAAAGAGGGGGAATGGCGCGATAGGTGTCCAGGATAACCTCGATAGAATGCCCGTTAGCAGGGGGGAGATTGTCACTCCGGTGGATTTGTTTGGCCTTGATACCGGCTTGTAAAGCTGTCCGTATAATATGTTTTAAGCGTTGTTTTCCAAAACGTGACCCTTTGCCTGGAAGGGTGACATGGATGGATGTTTTGCCTGGCCCAAAAGGTTTAAGGGCTGCCACGAGACGGGACTGTTCGTCTGCCGGTAGCTTATTGCCATATTTCTGAAAATTGAGGATGAGCGTCTTCGTATCGTGCTTTAATTCATAAGGCTTTTCTGAGGTGGGGACGATCGTTTTATTGGGGGTCTCGCATCCTGCTAAAGCAAGAAATGCAAGTGAAGCCAACATCGCTTTGCTGGTTATTTGGGTAGGGTTCCTTATTTTCATCATCTTGTCTTTCCCCTTAAAAGTAGAAGCCTGCATTGCCAACCAATGCCGGGCAAGGACTCACGCCTGTTGGATCATTAATGCGTTGAAACAGGATCATATCCAGCAATTTGGCAAATTTAAGGCCCTGTGCGGGTAAGACGATATCTTGCGCATTGTCAATGGCCTCAACAATGTAAGGCGTCACAATAATGACCAGCTCTGTTTTTGCATTTTGGTAATCGACGGAACGGAATAACGCGCCCAAGATGGGGATATCCGCCAATCCGGGAAAATTATTTATTGTTCCGGCCGTTTGGTCAGACAATAATCCCGCCATAATCATGCTTTGCCCATTTCCCATTTCCATGGTACTTTCCGCCCGCCGGGTTTGAATGGCGGGGATTTTATTTTTGTTTTGATCTGTAACGGTATTGGTATTATCCAGATCGCTTACCTCCGGCCGGACGCGCAGGCTGATCACATCCCCAATCACAACGGGAACGAAAGAAAGGCTGATTCCATAGGGCTTGAATTGAATGCTCACGGTCAAGTTCGACCCTGTTCCCTGGGAAATAGGATAAGGATATTCGCCCCCGACAAGAAAGCTTGCCTCTTCCCCTGACCGCGTGACTAAATTTGGTTCAGCCAAAATGGTCGCCAGGCTTTCCTGGGCCAAAGCATCAATCAAGGCCGCAAAGTCTGTGTTGCCGGATTTGAGTGAAAAAGTCGTCCCGATGCTGCCGGTCGGTGGCGTTGCTGTCGACCGCAGAAAATTTGCAGGATGACCCGTTGAGTCGGGAATCACATTGACCCGGCCTGTAAAGAGTCCGAATTTCAGGTTGTTTACGGGCGAAGTTGACCAGTTGATTCCTAACTGGTTCATCACGGTTCGTTTGACTTCAGCGATTTTTACCCGCAAGCTAATTTGGGTCGAGTTTTTGACCTTAAGCTGGCTTACAACCGTGCCTTGAGCGCCGACATAGCGTTGAGCAAGGGACCGGATATCCTCAGCGACTTTAGCTGAATCCACCGTTCCTTGTACCAATAGCCCATCCGGTATAGAATGGACTTTAACATTACCATGGGGAACGAATCCCTTGATTAAACCTTCTAGCTCCCGGTAGTCAGATATGACCTGGATTTCATACCGGTAAGCCGTTATCATATCTTGCCCTGTCACGATAATTTCCGTGTTGCCGGGAGAACGGCCATAAACATACAGGGTAGATGGCGTCACCAGCTGGACATCCGCAACCTTTGGATCTGTCAATAATACTTGACCTGCGGGTTGCTTTAAATTAATGACTTGCGTTCCGTGATTGGCCAATTTAATTCGTTGTGTTGTGGCAACATCAACATCTCTTCCCGACAGGGGAGAAGCGCCAGCTTTGGGAGGATCAACGATAAGATTTTTTGCCGCGGAGGGCTGTGAACCTGCAGATTTGTCACCAGGGTAGACCGCTCCGGACGCATCAGCCGGAACGGGATCGGCAGGGGGCATTGAATTTTGAGCGGGCGGTAAACTGGATGGAGCTTTCTTGACCTTCTCTTTTGATGGGTTTTCTGAGGAGGAAGCGGCGCACGTAGCTCCTGGAACCAGCGCTATCATCAAGGAAAAGAGGAGGTACCCATTAAACTTCTTGGGAAACCGAAAATTTTGGTTCAGCGCTTGGAAGAAACTTGCGAGTTGCCTCAGTCTACAGAGCAGTATACTCAACGGACTTGAAGATGTCTGGATTGCCGCGTCGCTACGCTCCTCGCAATGACGTAACCAGGGTTCAGTCATTGCGAGGAACCGCAAGCGCATAGCGCGTGAGGGGACGAAGCAATCCATAAAAGGCGCCTTCAAAGGTGATGAGTATGCATGAGGATCACGGACAAACCTATGATAATGCCAGCAAGCAAAAGGGGACGGTTTCGGAAGAAGTCTATTTAAAAACAAACTGATCTTTGGTTTTTTCTGTATCATATCCATCATCACTCTATGGTTTCTGTTGGGACGCGGCTGACCCGTCTCCCCGAACAATCTTGATTTGTTCCATCGGCTTTAAAGAAGCCTCAACGCACGAATCTTTCCTCTCCTTCGTCATGTCATTTGTTGAATGTAAACTTAATGAAAGAGTTCCGAGCTTGCCCGCAGAAGCTAAAGAAGATGCTTGCTGGGGCGTTACTTCCAGCGTTACGCTTTTTGGGGCTTGCAGCGTTTCCATAATTTTTTTATTCACTAATTCCACTGAGTTTGAGAGACGTTGATCCACTGCCAAAACACGGACGCCACAAAGAATTGTCCGGTTCGTTTCTTCATTTTCTTTTTCTTTGCCCGTCGTATTTAACGCCACAATCACATCCACAATATCTCCAGGATTGAGAAGGCCGGACATGGCCGAATTCTGATCCAGGCCAATAGATACGGCTCGCATTCCTTCGTTTAATAATGCGGAAAGAATGCCCCGGTCCTTTCGGTCAACAACGCTATTTTTTGTAATGGGTTCCCCTTGATTAATAATACGCCTGGCGATTAATGATTTTAATTGCTCATGAGTAAATTGATTCTTAACGTAAAATTCAGTTCCGAGGTTCGAGAGCGGCCATTTTTCATAAACAACGGCGTCCTCAATGGCATCTCCAGTATTGATGATACTCTTTGCAATCATCACTTCCTTCATTTCGGGAAGAGGAGGGCAATGTTCCGCATAGACTTTCTGTTGGGGCGCCGTATAAACGAGGTGGTAAACTCCAAAGGCCACTAAAACGGCAACAACAAGAGCAATAAGAGCAATGATTGGTTCAAGACGTTGCATAACTTACATCATACCCTTTAATAAAATAGTTAACCCTGCCCCTGCAATACAAATGCCATAAGGGATCATTCGTTTTTTCTGTAAAGAGATCACTTCCCCCTCAATGATATCGACATCAGATACCAGAAACCGGATGCCTTTTTTCAGAACAGGCTGATTTTGAATGAGCCGGCGCAATTGGGCGGTTATGTGATAAATACGCTGCGGAAAGATTAAATAAGTACACGAGATCATGCCGCCAAAGATCAGCATCCAGAACATAAAAGGAACGAGGTTATTCCAACCCATCCACAAGGAAACCGCAGCGAGCAATTTCGCGTCCCCGCCCCCGATAAGGCTTGCGGAAAATAGGCCAAAACCAACCAGGATAGAGCCAACGAAAACGAGATAGTTACTCACCAGATGAAAATTAAAGGACAGAATAATATATAAGGGAAATAGATAGAAAATCACGTAGAACAGTTTGTTTGGCAATCGGTAATAGAGAAAATCCAAAAGCGCGGCCAATAGAAAAACGATTCCTACAATTAAAGGAATGGCGTTGAATAAGGGATACAAAGTTCCTGTCATTCCTCTTCTTCTTTCTCTTCTTTCAGTTGTTCCGGTATTTCTTTGAGGGATAATTCCTTCGGTGTTATTGTTGGCTTTGGCGCCATACGTATGGCATAAAGATTTTCCTTAATATCACTTCCTTTCATATCTTTGGCGAATACCTCCTGGGCTTTGGACGGATCCCCCGACAACGCATAAACAAGAGCCAGGTTATGCCGCTGTTTTGAAGTTGCGCCGAGCGCTTCCCCAGTGGGTTGGAGCAGTTTTAAAGACTCTTCATATTTTCCTTCAAATGCAAGGGATAACCCCAGGTTGCTTTTGACTTCATCATTTTCCCCGTTAATCAACAGAGCTTTACGATAATAGTCTTGCGCAAGTTGATGCTCCCCTTTTAAGTCATAGGCAACGCCTAGCCCATTGAAAGCTTTTATGTCATCCTTGTGTACCAGAATGATTCCTTCAAAAATTAAAATAGCTGCATCCGGTTGACCTGTGTTGAGGTAGAGCCTGCCTAATTGTTTCTTGACCTCATCATTTTCATCAAGGGGCAAGGCTTCTTCATAGACTTGTTTGGCATCATCTATATGCCCCGCATTCATATAAGCTTCCCCTAATTTGAGATAAAGGGGAAGCTTATGCGCTGGATTTTTCTCGAGCGCGCTTCTATAAACGCTAATCGCTGACGAGGGATCTCCCGCTGCCTGTACCCGGTCACCAGCCCGGATGAGGCTGTCTTGTTCTCCCTGTTCCGGGGACAAACGGTTACAGCTTGCGAGAAGCAAGCTACAAAAAAGCATGAGCATAAAAAGGCTTTTCATCCACACCGCGACAAATGAGAGTTATAGTTAACTTAATTTTATACAAATTTTAAGATAATGCTAGATAGTAAATTCATTCAACATGTCAGGCAGTAGGCTTCAAGAGAGATGGGCGCCTTTTCCGCTTGTTTCTATTTCAGGCCGTTCCAGATTCTTTAGCTCGGGGTGATGTTTTTCCAGGAGCGCAATAAATTCACCTAGCTGTTCCTCCGTCATGTCGGCGATACATAAGCTGTCTGGAAGGTGTTGAGGTTTAAAAAGCCCGATCGCCCTACCTTGCAGTTCTTTTGCGCGTAAAGCGACTTGCAATTTGCCACTATAAAAGGCGAGTTGATAGAGGGATTCAATATCCTTTAAAATTTGGTCTTTCGTAAGGGAGGAGGACATTTTGAGCCTTTATCAAAGAAAGTCGATTCACCAGGCGCTTAAAATCTTACCTGATTACCAACAATGTTCAGCTTGCTTTTGGGGCTTATTAAAACTAGGAGAATTCTTGATGTTTTACGACACATACCCCTAAATTTGACCAGGATTTTGTAAAAATAAACCGTCTAAAGCCAGTTGCTACGACAAAAATTAACCTCCATAACATATACTTAAACCCAAGGAATCACTGGCTAAATCAATGAATTTCCTAGTCCTGAAAAGCAAGCTGAACATTGTTGGTAATCAGGAAATCTTAAAGGTTGCCCCTGCCCATTAGCAAGCTTTAAAGTTGCCCATGGTCGGAAGGATCTGGAAGGTTGGCAGCATTTGCTTTGTTGAAGGAGACGCTAGGGGAACTTCCTGCTCCGTTCGTCCTCGCGCGTAAAGCATAAAGCGCCGAAGCCGAAGGGACGGAAAGTAGGGGATTGGTTCGCTGTACTACGCCACCGTGGCTTTCAAGCCTTTACCGGGTAACTGGATCATACTAATAAGTGAGGCAAGCTCTTGCTTTGCCGCCACATGCGATAATGTAAGGGCTGTATTGGTTTCTTTCATATCAAGGAGCGTCAAGCCGTTTAGAAATAATTCGCGGAAAATCACGCGTTCCCCAAAACCGGCTACGAGGCGGAACCCGATGCGTTTTGCCAAAGCCGCCAGGACGCGCTCCATTTCTTCTTTATTACGGGAATTGAGGCTGCTTAACCGATTGCGAAGCACAATCCAGTCAATAGAGCCATTATCCCGCATAGCGCGATGCTTTTTTTGATCCCAAACCATTTCGGAATAAGTACTGGGACGCAAAATATCAAGCGACTCCGCATTCACCCGCACCAGCATGTCCAAGTCAATAAAGCTGTCATTGAGAGGCGTGATCAGGGAGTCCGCATAGGAGTGGGCCAATCGGGAAAGATAGGTGTCACTTCCAGGCGTATCGATAACGATAAAATCATAACTTTTCAGCCGACCCAAGGCTTCACCGAAGGTTGCCGCCTCTTCCGCCTGTGCTGCGGGAACAGATTCTAACTGACTGCGGAATATCGGAATATGATCAGGCAGAGGTAAGTTTTCTTCTGACTTTTCTTTACGGGTACGGCGGTTTTCAACATATCGGGATAACGTACCCTGGCGAGCGTCAACGTCCATGGAACCGACAGAATGCCCATTTCGAAGAAGGTTGACAATGATATGCATAGCAACGGTTGATTTGCCCGTGCCACCTTTTTCATTGCCGAGCACAATGATGTATGGTTTTTGATCTGTCGTCATAAATAATGAATCCCCTAAATTCTAAAGTCCCTAATCCTTTATTTACCTTAACTGAACGGATCAGATTTTTGATCGTTGATTTCCAGGTTCTGCCTACTTTACCGCCACGGCCTTTAGCCTCTCGCGCTGACGGAAAATTGGCGATTTTTCTTTTTTCCTGGCTTTTCTTCTTTTCCTTCTCGTTACAAATGCAGGCACGACCTAGATACTTTTTACGCCAACTTGATGTGAGATGGAACAAAAATGCGCCCGAGAATCAAATTTAACCTCTTTGGCGCCCTTGATGCATGAGCGTATAAACGTATGAGTATATAAACTATGTCTTGGCGGCTTCTATTAATATACTCTCCAGGCTCTTTTCGTCTGTTGGCATAACAAGGCGGATACCCTTTTTGTCAATCAACAAGCTCGTCGGCGTTCCTTCAAGGCCTATGTCAGTCGCCAGTTTTTTGGTTTCCTCCATAACGTCTTTGGTTGCCTGGGATTCTGAATCTTCTTTAAATTTCGCAACGTTCAAGTGGTGGTCTCCAACCCAGGCAAGCAATTTGGCGAACGTATACCGCTCTTCGCTTGATGCGATGGCTTTGTTGGCGGCATTAAATTTATCTTGCCCCTGTTGTTTAATAGCCCACAACCCTTTTACGATATCTTCAGAATCTTTCCCTAATATTGCCCAATGCCGCACATAAATGGCTACATTAGGAAAACCTTCACGCACTTTGTTGAGAGCTTGTGAAAAAGGACGGCAGTGGGGACAGTTTGGGTCTAAAAACACAACGAGTTTGATTTCCGCATCTTTTTCACCCAAAACAACAGCATTGGATTCTTTTGAAATTTCCCCTTGATACTTCGTCAAAGAAGCTTCCAGCTTCTCTTGTTGGGCGCGTTGTTGATTTTGGTTAAATTTTTGCAAAGCCCCCACGATAATGTCAGGATTTTTATTTAAAATATCAATTAATTTTTTCTCTAGATGAGAATCATCCATGCCTCCGGTTGGTTCATCCCCCTTGTTCATCATCAGGGACGTTTCCGCCTTAATATCTATCCCTTTTATTTCAGGTGAGGGGGATGTCTCTGTTGCCTCGATGGGTGTACCTGGCTCTGCCGGTTCACCCGTTTGAAGGCTGGTTGAGCTACCGATGTCATTTTTCTTCAAATGGATTTCTTGGGAGCCATCAGCCTTTTTGTCTTCATATTTTATGGGGCTATCTGAATTACCCTCTTGGGTCCGGCCAAATTCCGCTTTGTATACCCCTATTGAAACAACTGAAACGATAAAAAGGCTGACCACCAGCCCAAGGACTAATTTTTCTTTTTTAGCCATAACATTCTCCTGTCAATAAAAATTATCTAAATTTTATTGTAATGAGTGCGGAAAAGAAAACAATCCCTGTTTTTAGAAAAAAATAGTCATTTTTTCTTAAGGGGTCTAGAAATAATAAACTTTACATTGATTCGAGAAGTTTTTGAGCCAGGCGCAAGTGATTTTGAGAACCGGAACGCAAAGCGCAGCTTAACCTACGCGCGTACCGGAAGCGCAAAAATCACGCCGCACATGGCTTAAAAATCGAAGAAGAAATGTAAATGTTAATTTTTCTAGACCCCTATATTGACAAACCGCTCTTATCCCAGTCTTTCAGAAAGTTCTCGAGGCCCGCGCTTGTTAAGGGATGCTGGTAAAGTTGCCGTAAAATTTTTGGGGGCATTGTCGCCACGTCGGCGCCAGCTTTTGCTGCTTCCAGTATATGGACAGGATGGCGGACTGATGCTGCTAAAATAGCTGTTTCATACCCGTAGTTATTATAGATGAGGCGGATATCCTTGATGAGTTCCATTCCGGACTGGCTGATATCATCCATACGGCCAATGAAAGGAGAGATGAATGTCGCGCCAGCTTTTGCAGCCAGAAGGGCTTGCGTTGCGCTAAAACATAAAGTCACATTCACCATAATATTTTCATCGGTCAGCGTTTGACAGGCTTTTAACCCTTCAACGGTAAGAGGAACTTTTACAGTGACATTCTTGGAGATTTGCGCCAATTGGCGGCCCTGGGCGATCATGGTTGTCGCATCAACCGCTGTGACTTCTGCGCTAACGGGTCCATCAACCAGGCCACACATTTGGGCAATTAATTGAGAGAAAGGAATTCCTGACGAAGCGGCAAGCGAAGGATTGGTGGTGATCCCATCTACCATGCCTGTTTCAACCAGTTCTTTAACCTCACCCAAATCCGCTGTATCTAAAAAAAACAACATATCTTTTCTCTCCTCTCCATTTAACCTTGAATCTTGATTATCAGGATGCGCACAAAAAATTCAACTGCATAATCTAAAAAATATTCCCGAAATAAAAAATAGCTTGGCGTTGGAAGAAGTTTGTGATTGACAGGGGCGTATAGGAGGATCATGAACCAGTTCTGGCCACGCCGCCGGTGAGCAAAAGGCGACGGTTACTTTAGGGTAACTCCCGAGGGGTTATTGTTCAGTATTTATTATTAAATGGGAGGGTATGATAGATAATAGAAAGAGGAAACCATGAAAATTTTTAAGAAATTAATATTCATCATCGTTGGTTTCGCCAGTTTAATGGTCTATGCTGCATACCACCAAAATCCTGAACTTTCAATAACGAATGAGTCACCCCTTCCCCACCAGCCCTCTCCATCTCCATTTCCTCACCCCTCCGCATTACCCTCCCAGGCTCCCCAAGGGATTCAAGTCGCCAGATCTATGCTGGGGTTAGAAGTCAAATTTCAGAACGGAAATGTTAATTATCCGGGCCTTACCATTACGAATGATCAGAGGTATCAAGCCCTTGCTATAAATGAAAAACTTGTGGATGCCATTCAATTTCAGTCGATGCAAGCCCCTCCTTTTTTGCTCCTGATCGCTATTGCTAAAAAACCGGATGGGACGCCCCTGATTGTTCCTGGAAAATTTGATATTATTCATAAGACGGAGCAGGAAGGATTTGTCCTTAAAGATGCGCAAGGACGGCTATTTTATTATTCCGGGTACCTTCTCATCACGTCCGCTTGGAAAGAACTGGCTCCCGGGCAAATCCTTCAGGATAAATTTTGTAAAGACCCCGCTCCCCTGGCGATGTGTCCGGCCAGAAATACCGTTAATGTTCTGTTGAAAAAACCTTCTCATCTCAGTAAAGATATTCCTCTTCTAGCCTTTGTGCGGTAGCCTTTTTTTGAAGGAATCCCTATCGAGTGGCTTGACTAAAGCGGCTCAATCACTATATTTATATAGTGAGTATATATTTATATATAAAAAAGGAGAAGCATCATGCTTGCTATCACGCTTCCACCAGAAATAGAGAATCGGTTAGCTAATCTTGCTCTAAAAACGGGGCGTACAAAGACGTATTATGCACGCTTGGCGATTCTTGAGAAAATTGAGGATATGGAGGATTTATATCTTGCTATGAGCATTACTGAAAACCCGGGGCGCGTATGGACAATGGAAGAAGTAGAGGCTGGACTTGACCTGGAAAATTAAATGGGAAGATTTCGCCGTTAAGCAGTTAAGGAAGCTCGATAAACAAGCCGAAAAAAGAATCATCTCTTATCTAAAAAAGATTGTTCTGGGGAATCCTCGGAAACAAGGCAAACCATTGACAGGTGATAAGTCACGCTTCTGGCGGTACAGAATGGGAGAATATAGAATTATCTGTCGCATCCTAGATGATGAGCTTATCGTTCTTATTATAGCCGTAGGGCATCGTAAGGAAATTTATAATTAGGTATCTTAAAGCCCATCAAATTCCAGGACAGGCCTATTCACCATAGCTTCAGCCATAAATTTTTTGAAGATGGGAAGCGCAACCCTTGAACCGGATTCTTCAGGCCCTAAGGTTCGAGGAGAAGAAAAACCTGCGAATACGCCGACAACCAGGTCTGGCGTAAAACCAACAAACCAGCTATCCTTATGCTCATTCGTGCTGCCAGTTTTTCCAGCAATCGGACGCTCCAGGCTGATAAGGCTTTGGGCGGTGCCTCGTTGAATAACGCCTCTCATCATTCTAACCAAATGGCGAATTGATTTTGCGCTGGCAATCCGTGTTTTTGAAGATGCGCGCGCTTCATAAATAGTTTGATTATAGCGGTCCCTGACCTCCTCAATGAAAATAGGGGAAATGTGATGTCCTCCATTCGCAATCATCCCGTAGGCGGCTGTTAACTTGAGAAGCGTTGTCTCTGCAGCCCCTAAAGCCATAGCGAGTTGATGGGGTAATTTTTCAACCAGGCCAAATTTTTTAGCTGTTTTTTCGATCCTTTGCAAACCAATCTGTTGCGCCAGGCGAACCGTCATGACATTGCGGGAGTAAATAAGTCCCGACCGTAAAGGAGTGGGACCATAAAATTTATGATTGATGTTTTTTGGCGCATAAATTCCCAGCTTTCCTCCCACATTGAACATAATAGGCGCATCTAAAACGCGCGTTTCTGGCGTATAACCTTGTTCTAAAGCTGTTAGGTAAACAAAGGGCTTAAAGGCGGATCCGGGCTGGCGTTTAGCTTGTGTAGCGCAATTATATTGATTTTTTTCAAAATCGTATCCACCAACCATTGCGAGGACATGTCCTGTATGGGGATCAATGGCAACCAATCCTCCTGTAATGTCAGGGATTTGTTCCAAACAATAGGATTCATCTTTTCTTTGTGAAACGGCAATAATGTCTCCCGTCCTTAACACATCCTTGGGGTGGGTAATATCAGGCCCGAGCGTCTGGTTGGGAAGGTTCTTTTGGGCCCATTTAAGGTGTCCTAAAGATATAAAGGCGTACTCCCCTTTTTTTAGACCTATTTTGGCCCTTTCAGCCGTTATTTCTAAAACAATAGCTAGTGACCAGTTTCCCAGCCCGGGAGGGGGGAGTATTTTTTTGAGTTTAGCAAGCCATTCATTATCCTCATCCGTGTTCAGTTCAATATGATGGATGGGGCCACGCCACCCATGACGCCGATCGTAGGCAACCAAACCTTGCTTTAATGCCTTAGCCGCTATTTCTTGTAAAGCGGGGACCAATGTCGTTTTAACAGTGAGGCCACCTTGCGCCACAATCTCTTCTCCAAGACGATTGGTAAGATCCTGGCGAATATACTCCGTATAGTAATCAGGCGGGCTTTTGTCTTCCATCCCTTGCTTAATTTTTAATGGCTCTTCCTTGGCCACGTTTGCTTCATGTTCAGTCAAGATCCCTTCTTCCTGCAACCGGTCAATAACCCAGTCGCGGCGGGCTTTTGCGCGGCTCAAGTCTTTTTGGTTTGGATAAAAAGAAGGGGCTTTCGGCATAGCGGCAAGGAAGGCGATTTCCGCCGTAGATAATTGATCGAGCGCCTTGTTAAAGTAAGTAGAAGCAGCCGCTACAACACCATAAGCGCCCATGCCAAGGTATATCTGATTCAGGTAGAGTTCGAGGATACGCTCCTTGCTTAAAGCTGACTCTAACCGCAAAGACATAATCGCTTCTTTAGCTTTTCTCTCAAAAGACCGTTCGTTACCAACAAGAAAATTTTTGGCGACTTGCTGTGTTATCGTCGATCCGCCTAAAGGACGGGAGAGCCAGGAGCCTTGAGCGCTGTTTGAAACAATAGCGCGTATAATACCTTGAATGTCCAAGCCATAGTGGTAGAAAAAGTTTTTATCCTCTGCAACGAGGAAGCTGTTAATCACCATGGGCGGGATGTGGTCTAAAGGAATATAAATGCGCCGCTCTTGTGAAAATTCCCGTAATATTTGCCCATCAGAGGCTTTAATATGGTTGATGGTAAGAGGCTCATAACTATGGAGGAAATCGTAATCAGGCAGTCCCCGCCCATAATAAAAGAACAGAAAGAAGACCGCCACCCCAGCGGAGGTGAACAAGAATGTTAATACCGTGAGCCAATTAATAAGGCGACGCATCATTCGAAGTTCATTAATCCTCTTTTAAGCGCGGTTCTTTATATAACTTAACCGGTCAATAGCAAGAGCAGCCTGGTCAACGACGGTTTGCGCAATGCGAAAATCATCAATCGTTAATTGACCTTTGAGGGACCAAATGCCGATAACGCCTAAACTATTGTTTCCTATTTTTATGGGTAAGTAAAGATAGCGGGCATCTGAGAAATTCCCGGTTGACCTGCCGCTGCGAATTTGATGGGCTAAAGCCCATTGAATGGCGCTTGCATCTGCTTGCGTGAGTTCAAAACCTTTTGTTTCCGGGCGCTGAATTGCAGGGTTGGGATTGTCATGAGTTTCCCAAAAGGCAATCACGGAAATATTTAAAAACCGATGAAGTTCCTGGCAGAGATGAGCCAGAACTTCATCTTTACAGGTACAGCGGGTGAGGTATTGAACAAAGCTGGAAAAGAAACGAATTTGGCGCAACCGGCCTTGAGACATAGAAAAAACGTTTCGGGAATGGATAGCCAAATTTGATATGACAAGCACAGCAAAAACAAGCGATATAAAAATGATCCCTCTATCCAGGGTATTAATACCAAACTGGTGTCTTGGTTCAATATATAGATAGTCATAAATCAAACTGCCCGCAATTGTCGCAAGAAGAGCAGGCCATAATCCAAATTTGATAGAAACCCATAAAATACTTAAGAAAAAAAATAAGGAGACATCGGTAATTGAGGTGCGCTTGCTCACCTCCCCGGCTGCAAAAAGCATACCTAAGGTAATCATTAAACTAGCCATATAAGGGATAATAGCCGTAAAAAGAGATTTGGAATGAGCTTGGGAAGGTGGGCAAGACTCACTTTCTTCCGTGGGGATAATTCTTAAAGCCACAGACAGGCGGTAAGATAAAATTTTTTCAGCTATCGATTTATGTCCGGTAAGGCGCGTGATCAAGGGCATTTTCCGCCAGGCTTTGAGTGAACGGGTTTGCCCGACGAGCATCTCCGTTACATTATTTGTAAGCGCATGTTGGACAAGCGTTTCTGCGATGTCAGTTCCGTCAAGCGTGACCACTTCTTCCGCCCCTAGTTCTTCCGCAAGATGGAGAGTGTGGGAAAGTTGCTGTTGAATGCTGAAGGTACGATTTTCATCATCCGGCGTTTCAACAGTAACGGTTATCCATTTGGCTTGCATCCGGTCAGCCATTCGGCGGGCTGTGCGAACCAAGTTGGCGCTAGAGAAGTCCGTGTCAACGCAAACCATAACTTTATCGCTTGCAGGCCAGGGACCCTTTATCCCTCGTTGTTGAACATACTGGGCCATCTTATCATCAGCAACCATAACGGTATGACGTAAAGCAAGTTCGCGCAAAGTGAGAAGGTTAGACCGATTAAAGAAATGTTCAATAGCTGCTTTGGCTTGTTCGGGAACATAGACTTTACCATCAGCAAGGCGCTGCAGCAAGTCATCAGGAGGTAAATCAATCAATTGAACTTCATCAGCGGATTGGATGAAAGAATCCGGGATACTTTCCCGAATGGTGACGCGGGTCATCTGTTCCACAATATCTTTTAAACTTTCAAGATGCTGGATATTGAGAGTGGTGTAGACATTGATGCCATGTTCAATAATTTCCGTAATGTCATTATATCTTTTTGGATGGCGGCTTCCCGGGAGATTACTGTGGGCGCACTCATCAATCAATACAAGCTGGGGGGCGCGGGCTAAAATACCATCAAGGTCAAGTTCTTCAAAAGCTCTCCCGCGGTAAGTGATGATTTTGCGGGGCAGAACTTCAAGGTTCTTCAGTTGAATTTCCGTTTCTTTTCGTTTATGGGTCTCCACAAGACCCACGATAACATCGACGCCTTCCTGTTTACGTTCAACCGCTGCTTGAAGCATCGCAAAAGTTTTCCCGACGCCAGGGGAAGCGCCCAGGAAAATCTTTAACATGCCTTTTGGAAAAAGGCGCGTTGAAGCTCCTGCTTCAAGGGAAGAATCAACCGGGGCCATCACGGGAGATAAACCTCATGGAAATGCGCTACATCTTACTCATTAGATTGAATTTCCGTCTCTTTTGCAAGGGGGAGCAAGGGCTGCACATCATAAAATTTATTTAAAAAGAACAATTTTGGGTTGTAAGGGCAAAATTTCCAACTTCCGTTTTGGCAATTTGATTCATTTGTGGCAGCGTTATGGATGAAATGAGGGCTTGTGGGACCCCAAGCATAACAAATGATAATGAGGCAGGTCTTCAGGAGGCTTCCATAAAGAAAATGACCCAAAAATCGAATTCTGTCGCAAAAACTCTTATAATTGTGTAAGAAGGTGGTGGTCAACCTGGAAAAAATTGGGAAATATGAGAGACAATGAAACAAGAGGGAAAACTCTCGTCGGTTTTTATTTTGATCCGGTCTTTAAACGTCGGTGGAGCGGAACGGCAAGTGAGCGTGTTAGCGGAAGCCCTCCACAATAAAGGATATCACGTTACGGTCGGGGTGTTTTATTCGGGAGGAATTCTCGAGGAAAAACTTCGGCAGGCAGGCGTTTCCATTTATTCCCTTGATAAAAAAGGCCGGTGGGACGTGGTTGGATGGTTCTGGTGTTATGTGAAAGCGGTGCGTGATATTAATCCGGATGTTATTTACAGTTTTCTGACCACATCAAATATTGTCGCCATAACAGGACGGCTTTTCGTTCGCAAACCTGTTGTTTGGGGGATTCGCGCCTCAAATATGAACCTTGAGAATTACGATTGGTTGGCGAACTTAACTGCCTGGGTAGAAAAAAAACTTTCCCGTTACGTAAAAACAATTATTTTTAATGCACGCTTCAGCTGTCAGTACCATAAATCTTTAGGGTATCGTTTAAACAAGGCGGTCATCATCCCTAATGGTATTGATACGGATGCGTTTAAACCCGATGCGGATTCAAAAGTGACGATGCGCAATCACTTAGGTATTCCTCAAGATGCTTTAGTGGTTGGCATGCTGGCGCGCGTCGATCCCATGAAAGATTATGAGACTTATTTAACGGCGGCCCGCGCTTTGTTGCCCCATCATAAAAATCTGTATTTTATTGCCGCTGGCGCAGGAACCGATACAGAGGCTTGGAACGCTTTACCTCCCCGCTTCTTATCCCTTGGCGTATGGAAAGATGTTTCCCAGCTGCTCAATGCCCTCGATATGATGGTTTTATCTTCAGCCTTTGGTGAGAGTTTCCCTAATGTGGTTGGTGAAGCGATGGCTTGCGGCATACCAACCATCGTTACGGATGTGGGGGATGCAGCTTATATCGTGGGCGATCAGGGGTTAATCATTCCCCCTAAAACCCCGGAAGCCTTGATTCGAGGGATTGAATCGCTGCTGCAACATACCCCTTCAAAAGAGGGTATCCGCCATCGCATCCTTTCTCATTTTGGCGTTCCCCAAATGGTAGATCAAACGCTTCAAACCCTTGCGGATGCTTGCGTTATATCATGAAGGTCGCTCATCTTATTACCGGCCTTGGAATGGGGGGCGCAGAGCGGCAACTAAAATCGCTTGTAACAGACCAGAACAAATCATCTCTCTCGCATATCGTTATTTCCCTGAAAGATGAGGGCGTCATCGGTAAACAACTCATTGGCCAACCGGGCGTGCATCTTTATTGTTTGAACCTTCATACATCCCTGGCCGGCTTTTACCGCCTTTATAAAATTTTGCGGCGGGAAAAGCCGGATGTGCTGCAAACATGGCTCTATCATGCGGATCTCCTGGGTCTCGTTATGGGAAAACTAGCGCGTGTTCCGCGTATTGTCTGGAATATCCGCTGTTCCAATATGGATTTGTCCCGTTATTCAAGACTGACATCCTTTGTTGTACGGATGTTGACATTGTTGTCCCGGTTTCCTGATGCTATTGTTACAAACTCTCAAACGGGAAAAGAGTTTCATACGAAGCTTGGCTACAAACCCCGTCGCTGGGTTCATATGCCCAATGGCATTGATACGGATCTCTTTCAGCCGGATAGAGCTGCGGGCCAGAAATTACGCCGGTCTCTTGACATTCCTGAAGACGCGGTCGTTGTTGGCATGCTGGCCCGCGTTGACCCCATGAAAGACTATCCGACCTTTTTGAAGGCGATAGAGAACCTCTCTGGGGCGCATGGGAACCTCTACGGCATGGTGGCTGGAAAAGGCACAGAAGATGCGTCCTGGTCTGTTTCCCCTCCCCGGCTGCTGCGTCTGGGGTTATGGGAAAATGCGCCGGCATTCCTCAATGCGCTCGATATGATGGTTTTATCTTCAGCCTTTGGTGAGGGTTTCCCTAATGTGGTTGGTGAAGCGATGGCTTGTGGCATACCAACCATCGTTACGGATGTGGGGGATGCGGCTGTTCTCGTTCAAACGGAAACGCAAATTTTTCCCCCTCAAGACGTTGATAAACTTACCCTTGCCCTGAAGCGGCTATTGGCTTTATCTTCCGCAGAAAGAAAAGCTATTGGAGAGAAGGGACGGGAGCGGATCGTGAGTTCCTATAGCCTCTCTATCATGAGGCAAAGATATGCGTCATTTTATAAAGGTTTGCGGTAATTAAGGGCGGTAATTAAGGAAAACGCATGTGTGGCATAACAGGATTCTGGTCTTTCACTGAACGGTTATCAGGATTTTCTTTCGATCGTATCGTTCAGGAAATGGCGGATCAATTAACCAGTCGTGGCCCTGATTCGAGCGGGACATGGTGGGAAAAAGAGGCGCATCTTGCCTTTGGACATCGCCGGTTAGCGATTATGGACTTGTCCGCAACGGGACATCAACCGATGACGTCCATTTCTGGACGTTTTGTCGTGACTTATAATGGCGAGATTTATAATGCCCCGGAATTACATGAAAACCTTGTGGCAAAAGGCTATTCATTCCGGGGAACTTCTGATACGGAAGTTATTTTAGCTGCTTGTGAAGCCTATGGCGTTGAAGATGCCGTCAAGCAGTTGATTGGTATGTTCGCTTTCGCTCTATGGGATGCTAGGGATCGCAAACTTCACCTCGTCCGTGATCGTTTGGGGGTTAAACCCTTATACTGGGGACTCCATCAACAAACATTATTCTTTGGCTCCCAGTTAAAAAGTTTCCGTCCTCACCCTTTATGGCGCCCGGAATTAAATAGGGATATCCTCCCCAGTTTCTTCCGGTATGGCTACATACCAGGGCCTTCGTCCATATATAAAGGCATTCAAAAATTAATGCCGGGATGTATTGCGACTATTGAAGGAAAAGATAAGATAACGGTTAAACCCTATTGGTCTGTGGAAGAAGCCATTCGTCAGGGGAGAATTCAGCAACCTGACCGATCCCCGTTAGAATGGGTTGATCAGCTTGATGCCCTTTTGAAAGACGCCGTTAAGCGATGTATGGTCTCTGATGTACCCATTGGCGCTTTTCTCTCAGGGGGTATAGATAGTTCGACGGTCGTCGCCTTAATGCAAGCTCAAAGTGCCAGCCCTGTCCAAACATTCAGCATCGGGTTTGAAGAAGAAAGCTATAATGAAGCGCCGCATGCTAGAGGTGTGGCGCGCCACCTGGGAACCCACCATCATGAGGTATACCTCAGGTCTTCAGAGGCTTTAGAAATTATCCCGACCATTCCGGAATGGTGCGATGAACCTTTTGCGGATTCTTCGCAAATTCCAACCTTCCTCGTGTCACGTTTAGCTCAAAAACATTTAAAAGTTTGTTTGTCAGGAGATGGAGGAGACGAACTTTTTGCAGGGTATGCGCGGTATTTTCAGGCAAACCGCTTTTGGGACCGCCTCTCTCCTATTCCTCTCACTTTACGTAAAATGGCAGCCGTTGGGATTAAAAGCTTGTCTGCGGCGCAGTGGGATGTTTTGAATGGTTTAATCCCTGGCGGGCGTACCCGCCCCTTTACCGGGGACAAAGCGCACAAACTTGCAAGCTTGCTCACGTGCCCGGATCGAAAGGCTTTATACCTCAATCTCATAAGCCTTTGGGACAACCCGGCGTCACTTGTTGCCGATAGAAAGGAGCCTGCCGCAAGCCTCCCGTCTCCCTGGCTGGCTGACGCGGATCGATCCGGGAACGCTTTTATAGAGGAAATGCAATATATAGATAGCCTGACCTATCTTCCTGATGACATTTTATCAAAAGTTGATTATGCTAGTATGGCTGTTAGCTTAGAAAGCCGGGTTCCCCTGCTTGATCATCGCGTTGTAGAATTTGCCTGGTCGATTCCCTTAGCCCTCAAACTTAAGCGCCCTGAAGGAAAGTGGATTTTACGGCAAGTGTTAAAAAAGTATGTTCCAGAATCGCTAACGGAGCGTCCTAAAATGGGGTTTGGCGTACCTATCGATCAGTGGCTGAGAGGGCCTTTGCGTCCTTGGGCGGAAGAATTACTTTCTGAGCCGTCACTTAAAAACGCAGGGCTTAACGTCAATCCTATACGCCAACGGTGGGAAGAGCATCAGTCAGGTATTCGGAATTGGCACTACTCCTTATGGCCTGTCCTCATGTTTCAAGCCTGGTATCAATCTGTTGAGGGATGTTAGGCATCTTTCGTAAGGCTTCGCAAAACATAAGGCAAAATACCGCCATTCAGGAAATAGTCTGCTTCGTCTTGCGTATCAATACGGCAGAGCAAAGAATGCGTTGTAACGTGTCCGGTGGGACGTGTAATAACACATGTGACCGTCATGCCAGGTTTGACGCCTGAGCTAACGCCTGTAATATCAATAGACTCCTCCCCTGTTAAAGCGAGGGATTGACGGTTTTCTCCATTGAGGAAGGTTAGGGGCAAGATTCCCATCCCAACCAGATTTGAGCGATGGATGCGTTCAAAACTTTCTGCGATGATGGCTTTTACGCCCAGTAACCGGGGGCCTTTTGCTGCCCAGTCCCGGGAAGAGCCGGCGCCATATTCCTTGCCCGCAATCACAACGAGGGGCGTTCCTTCTTGTTGATATTTCATCGCCGCTGTATAGATGGGTAAAATTTCAGGGGGCGCTCCTTGTATTTTTGAAAAATACTTCGTGACGCCCCCTGCTGTTCCGGGCAGCATTTCATTGCTTAACCGAATGTTGGCGAACGTTCCCCGCATCATGACCTCATGGTTGCCGCGGCGGGCCCCGTAACTGTTAAAATCATGAATAGGGACCCCGAAATGGTGAAGGTAATGACCAGCCGGCCCATCTGTTTTTATACTACCAGCAGGGGAGATATGGTCCGTGGTGACGCTATCGCCCAGAATAGCCAGAACGCGCGCCCCCTTGACATCAGAAAGCTTCTCCGTTTGAGAGGTAATGGTTGTAAAGTAAGGGGGTTTTTTTACATACGTGCTGTTCTCTTGCCATGGATAAGTCAGGCTGGCTTTTCCATAAATTTTTTGCCAGCCTTCATCACCCTTAAAGACATCCGCATACCGTTTGCGGAACATCTCCGGGGTTAGGAATTGTTGAATCGCCGTTTGAATTTCATCATCTGTGGGCCAAATATCTTTCAGATAAACGAATTGGCCATCGGCTCCTGTTCCAAGGGGGTCTGCCGTTATATCGACCAGCATGGTTCCTGCCAGGGCATACGCTATAACCAGGGGAGGAGACGCCAAATAATTTGCTTTGACATGAGGGTTAATTCGTCCTTCAAAATTCCGGTTTCCCGAAAGAATCGAGCAGACGGTCAAATCATGGGACTCAATAACCCTTGCAATTTCAGGTTGTAAAGGCCCTGAGTTGCCAATACACGTTGTACATCCATAGCCAACCAAATTAAATCCTAAGGCATCCAGGTCTTTGTCCAAGCCTGACTTTTCCAAATAGTCCGTGACAACCTGGGATCCGGGCGCCAGAGATGTTTTTACCCAAGGCTTGGGTTTTAGTCCTTTTGCCCTAGCTCTGCGGGCCAATATGCCTGCTCCCACCATCACCGCGGGGTTGGAGGTATTGGTGCAGCTGGTAATCGCGGCAATGACGATGTCCCCATGATTCAAGGAATAATTTTTTTCGGGAACGGCGTAAGGTTCATCACTTTTCTTATGGTCGTCCCTTAACATTGCCTGGCAGGTGGATTTTGCTTCTGAGAGTAAAATCTTGTCTTGCGGGCGCTTTGGACCCGCCAGGGCTGGACGCACAGAATTCAAGTCCAGAACAAGGGTTTCAGAAAAGTGGGGATCAGGCGTTGAGGCATCACGCCAAAGACCTTGAGCTTTAGCATACGCCTCCACCAACGCAATGCGGTTGGGGTCGCGGCCTGTGAACGCCAGGTACTGGATGGTTTTTTGGTCTATGGGGAAAAACCCGCAAGTCGCGCCATATTCAGGGGACATATTGGCCACCGTTGCCCGGTCCGCCAGGCTGAGGGAATCCAGCCCCTCCCCGTAAAACTCGACGAATTTTCCGACGACGCCTTTAGTCCGCAAGATATTTGTAACGGTTAAGACCAAATCAGTCGCCGTTGTGCCTTCAGCAAGCTTCCCTGTCATTTTAAAGCCCAAAACTTTCGGGATGAGCATCGACACGGCTTGCCCCAGCATGGCGGCTTCCGCTTCAATCCCCCCAACGCCCCAGCCAAGCACGGAGAGGCCGTTGATCATGGTTGTGTGGCTATCTGTTCCAACAAGGGTGTCCGGGTAGGCAATTGGCTGACCCGATGCGTCCATGGATACCCAAACCACCTGGGCAAGGTATTCCAGGTTAACTTGATGGCAAATTCCTGTTCCCGGGGGAACGACCCGGAAATTTTGAAAAGCCTCCTGGCCCCACCGTAAAAAGGCGTAGCGTTCATGGTTCCGTTGAAATTCGAGGGCCACGTTATGCTGAAAAGCCTCAGTGGTTCCAGAGGAATCGGCCATAACAGAATGGTCGATAACCAAGTCAACCGGTATGATTGGGTTAATCAGGGTAGGGTCACCTTTAAGCGCCCTCATGGCGTCCCGCATCGCCGCCAGGTCAACGATGGCCGGTACGCCGGTAAAATCTTGCATGAGAACCCGGGCGGGGGTAAAGGCGATTTCGGTGGAACCGTATCCATTGGTTACGCTGTGAACAGTTGCGCGGATATCATCGAGGCAAACGCGTTTTCCGTCTTCATGGCGTAATAAATTCTCGATCAGCACTTTTAAGGAAAAAGGCAAATTTTCAAGGTTCCCTAATCCGGCTTCTTGCGCGGCAGGTAAACTATAGTAGCCATAACTTTGCCCGGAAACATTAAGCGTGCGGCGTACTTTTAAGGAATCATGCCCAATGGTCATCATGAATGCCTCCCCAGGAAGTGAATTTACTTAACCGTAACGTGATTTTGAAGAACATGGCAAGACAGGTGAGAGAGCGGGACAAAATTATTCAGCGTAAGCAGGCCGATGACGTGAAGTCACTTACCTCTTGCCCATCGCCCTCGCACATAGCAATTCGCTTGAAAAGTAGATTATAAAGCCGATAACTGATGATACGCCCTACTTCTCCCCCCACAAACTTCCCTTGATCGTCTGAACAAGCCTTGTGTGTGCCGTTAATTCTTCAGGCGTGGGCGCATGGTCGCGGGGAATACGAAAAACACGCTCACTTTCAGGAGAATTGACGCCTGCCGCTACCTCTGTAACTCTTTTTTTTCCCACAATACGGCTGGCCTCAAATGAAAAGGCGGTTTGCCGCCCGCCCAGAAGCTCCAGGTAAACCTTGGCCAGCAATTCAGCATCTACTAATGCGCCATGTTTTGTACGGCTACTCAGGTCGATTTGAAACCGGCGGCATAAGGCATCCAAACTTACAGGAGAGCCTGGAAATTTCGTGCGGGCGATTTTTAGCGTATCTGTTGCCCGGTAAGGCAGGAAAAGAGGATGGCCTAACCGGTCAAATTCCGCATTCAAAAATTTTAAATCGAAAGGCGCATTGTGAATCACAAGCTTATCCTCCCCAAGAAAGGACAAGAAATCATCAGCAATTTTGGCAAAGACAGGAAAAGGCTTTAAGAAGTCCGTTTTCAAGCCACTAATGGCAGATGCTTCAAGAGGCACATCCCGTTCAGGATTAACATAGGTGTGATAAACCCGCCCGGTCGGCAGGTAATTGATCAACTCTACACATCCTATTTCGATAATCCGGTGGCCTTCTGCGGGGTCTAAACCGGTGGTTTCCGTATCTAAAACAATTTCACGCATCTTGATCCTGCCTTGATTGAATATCCTTGAGTATTACGGTCTACTTGATGAAATGTATTCCCTTTTGACAGGCCAGGCCGGATTTCATAAGTCACATGCGACCTTTTTTGAGTCAACTCCCATAGACCCCGTCAATGAGTATTACGGTCTACTTGATGAAATGTATTCCCTTTTGACAGGCCAGGCCGGATTTCATAAGTCACATGCGACCTTTTTTGAGTCAACTCCCATAGACCCCGTCAATCCTGTTGCATCATCCCCGCTTGCGCAGAGATGACGCAGCGCCAGGTTATGAATTCATAGACCCGAAAAAGTCTAAGTTACTCTTGCTATATTTTAACTTATCGTGCAAGAATTCCATCGCCTCAACCGTGCCCATGGGGTTAAGGATACGGCGCAAGACCCACATTTTAGATAACTCGGCTTTATCTGTGATAAGGAGTTCTTCCTTACGGGTACCCGACTTCGTGATGTCAATTGATGGGAAGGTACGCTTATCAGATAACTTCCGGTCTAAAATGATTTCCGCGTTCCCTGTACCTTTAAATTCCTCAAAGATAACCTCATCCATACGGGAACCCGTATCAACCAGGGCCGTGGCGATAATTGTGAGGGATCCCCCTTCTTCAATGTTCCGCGCAGCGCCGAAGAACCGTTTCGGACGCTGTAAGGCATTTGCATCCACGCCTCCTGTCAAAACCTTACCTGATGAGGGAACAACGGTGTTATAGGCCCGGGCCAAACGGGTGATGGAGTCCAGCAAAATAACGACATCACGCTTTTGTTCAACCAACCGCTTTGCCTTTTCAATCACCATCTCCGCAACTTGTACGTGCCGTGAGGCTGGCTCATCAAAGGTAGAAGATACGACTTCCCCTTTAACGGAGCGCGCCATATCCGTTACTTCTTCAGGCCGTTCATCAATCAGCAAAACAATAAGGTAAATTTCCGGGTGGTTGATCGCTATCGAGTGGGCAATATTTTGTAGCATCACCGTTTTTCCGGTACGCGGCGGCGCCACAATGAGGGCCCGTTGACCTTTACCCAAAGGAGAGACAAGGTCAATCACACGCTGGGTAAAATCCTTGCCACTGGAAACGTTCCCCTCACCCTCGACCTCAAGGGTCAGGCGCCTCTCCGGGTAAAGAGGCGTTAAATTGTCAAAATTAATACGGTATTTGATGTTGTCGGGGGGTTCAAAATTGATGGTGTTGAGCTTCAATAGAGCGAAATACCGCTCACTATCCTTGGGAGCGCGAATTTGCCCCTCAACTGTATCTCCTGTCCGCAGACCAAACCGGCGGACTTGACTGGGGGAAACATAAATATCATCTGGTCCTGGCAGGTAGTTTGCTTCAGGAGAGCGCAAAAACCCAAAACCATCCTGGAGTATTTCAACAACGCCATCCCCAAAGATGGCGACATCTTTTTCCGCCAATTTCTTTAAAATAGCAAACATTAAATCTTGTTTGCGTAAAGCGCTGGCATTTTCAATTTCTAATTCTTCCGCTTGCGCCAACAGTTCAGCAGGCGGTTTGCGCTTAAGTTCCTGTAATTGCATGATTTTCCTTGATAAATTTAAAACGGTTTGACAATAACGCTGATGACGATAACGATTAATAAAAGTGTAGGCGCCTCGTTAATAAGTCGGAAAAAAAGGGCAGTGCGCGTACACGTCCCTATAGCTAACTGTCTTTGCCAATGACCCAGCAAGTGATGAAATACCATTAGGCAAACAACACAAGTCATCTTCAGGTGAAACCACCCGGATGACCAGACTTCTTGAATCATAACAAGAAAAATTCCAGATGCCAAGGATAAAAGCATTGATGGCGCCATAATGATTTTGTACAAGCGGTATTCCATGACTTTAAACAGCTGGGCCGCCTCAGATTCTGGATCCACCCCTACATGATAAACAAACAACCGGGGCAGATAAAATAACCCGGCCATCCAGGCTACTATAGCGATTATATGAACCGCTTTAATCCATAAATAAGATTCTAAAACCCAAGCGTACATTTTTTATAACCGTTGATTGAGGCTGGTTACGACCAATCCCGCTAACGCTCTTATATAGGCTGGATGATCACTCAAGGTGCGCACCCTGCCATAGAAAGGAACCCCCGCCTCTTCCGCAAGGCTCCGGTAATCCCTGTCGAGTTCAACCAATGTTTCGACGTGTTCAGACACAAAAGACACAGGCACAATAATGACGGGCGCTTTATCTTGACCGGCCCGTTTTAATTCCTCTTCCGTTGACGGCCTCAGCCATTTGAGAGGGCCAACTTTGCTTTGATAGCACACCGCACTTTCAACGGAAGGGGATATTTTTTTCAAAATAGCCTGGGTTGTCTGATGAATTTGACCTTCGTAAGGATCTCCGGCATCAATCACTCTTTGGGGCAACCCATGGGCGGAAAACAAAATACGGGGCCTTCCATAAAGAGCGGCTTTTTCAATCCATGGTCCTAATAAATCAACATGGGCCTCAATGAAAGCCGGATCTTGAGGGTAACATCGTATTTCCCGGGTCGGAACGGTGAGTCCTTGCTGGTACGCTTGTTGATGCCATTCAGAAAAACTGGATCCTGTGGTCGTTGTGGAAAAGTGGGGATAAAGGGGCAACAACACGATTTCAGTTGGTTGAAAGGCTTTTACGTGATCTACCACTTCCGCCGTGAGAGGATGCCAGTACCGCATCGCAATGAAGACTTCAACCTCCTGATTGGGTAACTGGTCATGGAGCGACCGGCAAAGGTGGAAGCTTTGGTCTTTTGTATTCGATAAAAGGGGAGATCCCCCTCCTATTTGCTGGTAAACCTTTCTGGCTTTGTGGTTTCGTGTCCGGGAGATCATTTCCGCTACGAAAGTCCTCAAAGGCCAGGGGAGAGAAATAATAGCCGGATCAGAAAATAAATTCCGCAAAAAAGGGCGCACGGAATCCAGGGTATCTGGCCCGCCCAAATTCATTAAAACAACAGCAAGACGACCCGGATGGCGCGTCATTTTAAAAACCTCTTCCTTTTACAAGTTCAACGAGCTGCGCCACATGGTCAACCGGCGTTTGAGGAACGATGCCATGTCCAAGGTTAAACACATACGGCGTTCCTTGAAAAGCCCGAAGAAGATCCGCAACATGGGTCTTCATCTGTTTTCCTCCTTCAACCAGTACGCAAGGGTTTAAATTTCCCTGAACAGGGGCAAGCTTTTGAATCTGGTTTTTCATCGCGGGAATGGAAACGTTCTCATCAACTCCCAGAGCGACATTTGAAAAGCCTTTGACGATTTGAGGATAAAGGTCACAAACCCCCCGGCCATAATAGATAACCGGCGTATCAGGGTAGCAGGCTCGAATGCGCGTCATCAGCCGCCGGATGGGCGCAATGATCCAGTCATTCCTGTAAGGAAGAGGTACAGCTTTCGCCCACGAATCAAAGATTTGAATGACGTCTGCGCCTGCCTTGATTTGAGCCATAAGAAAGGTTCCAATAGCCTCTTCCAGCAGAGCCATTGTCTGGATAAAGAGCGGGCTTTCTGTTTTCATATGGCGCTTGATTTTTTGAAATGTTGTTGATTTTCCTTGCTCTAGCATATAGGTCGCAATTGTCCAGGGACTTCCTGAAAAGCCAATTACAGCTTTTGTTGACGGTAAAGCCCTTCGGACATTGTGAAGAACTTTTAAGGGAACGGATAAGGCTTCTTGAAGCTGAATATCTTTAGCCTTATCAAAAAAGCCGGGGTCTTGAATAGGTTCTAGAACAGGCCCTTTTTTTTCAATAATATGAACCATTTGACCCAAAACATGGGGAATTACCAGAATATCGCTAAACAAAATGGCTGCATCAAAATCAAACCGTTTTAAGGGTTGAAGCGTAACTTCCGTTGCGTAATCCTCATGGAAACACAACTCCATAAAAGTCGGAACTTTTTTCCGGATGGCTTGATACTCAGGCAAATACCGGCCTGCCTGACGCATAAGCCAGATGGGCGGAAAGGAATTTATTCCTCCTTGAAGAGCATTTATAAGTAGCGTCATATCTCATACATAATCACAATTGTATTAATTTATAAAGGTGGTTGTTGTAGTGGTAGTTCCCTGTGGATTACGGGGATAGAATTTTTCTGGATGCTTATCCACAAGATAGAGCTTTTGGATGATATTCCTGTTAAAACAGGGGATATCATTTATATGATATTGAAAGTATTAAAAAAAATATTATTTTTTCTGTGGATTAAAAAGGGGAAAGAGTTTATTTTTTACGATATTCAGGGGCAGTTGAAAACATTACCCACAGGTTAGTAATTTAAGTATAACGCTTAAAGTTATCCCCCTTTATCCCGCGAATAAAGAGGGGAGAGACATATCCTCCTCACCCTCTTTATTCATACAGAAGTTAATTTTGTTTTACCCACAGGTTTATCTACAAGGTTTCGCGTCACCGTGAACAAAAATTATTTTAACCAGGAGAAGGGGATCAACAGGCAGAAAAAACCCCCGAAAAGCCATGCGGCTATCGGGGGTTTTTGGGGGGTTCTTTCAAAAAATTCTGTTAGTACCGAACCATAACTTTGAGACCAAAGGTGTGGCTCCAGTTGGAACTCATAGCGATATCATAGGAGTTGTTGGCTGTGGTTCCCGTCACTTTAAAGGCGTTCCGGTAACCGGCCGTCCAGCCGAGAATAAAATCTGTCACGCTATCGCATCCAATTAAACCAGGCTGGCTATACCGGACTTCCAAACCACCAGCCGGGGCGAGCGCATAGTTGTTATCCATTTTAAATTGTTGCATACCGCTACCCATTTCCGTCGTTCTTCCTTCATAGTCGAAGTTGGTTAACTGCAAGCCGACTTGTGCCCATAAATCAAGCTGGCTGCTACTCCATACTTGAGCGCCCAGCATAGCGCGGGCATCCCAGCGCTCCTGGTAACGGTAACCTGTATCAGGGGTTCCGCCGGGTAAATTAAAGCCCGTGTAAATGTTTGTTTTTTCCATATCGGTTAAATAATTAAACTCAAACCCTAAAAACGTGGGAATATAAAGAACATGGGGCATGTACTTTCGCGCATAAATACTAAGGACGGGGCTGGACAAATTGGCAAAATTATCTCCGGATCGTTGGGGTGCGGGACCTGTTATATTTTTCGTCGCCACATTTTTTAAGTTAAGTAATTTTACCCCGGCGCCAAAGCCAAATGCTAAACCCTCCGTACGGCCTGGATGTGCGGACGTAGCCAGGTGAGGGGACGCCCCGGCTACCGTTATTCCCGATAAAAAGGCGACAAAAAGGGCGCCAAACCTTATTTTTTTTAATTGATAAATCATTATGATATTCCTCCTGGTACAGAAAATTAGACTTCCTTGGCCATCCTGTGCGACTTTTGGCAGAGAGTCAATGAGCTAATTAAATTTTTACTCAAATATTTCCTGTATCTGATTTTGGGGGATTTCTTGACATTTCCCCTGGATTCACCTACTGCTTTTAACATCATGGGGAGACGTATTTATTTCTTGTTATTTGCCCTCCTGGGGTTGTGTTTAAGCGCCGGAGCGAGTGTTCCAAATGTCGTGGTGACGATTAAACCCGTCCATTCGCTTGTCGCTGGCGTAATGGCTGGCGTAAAAATCCCCCTCCTCCTGATGAGTGGGGAAAGATCTCCCCATACGCACCCTCTTGCGCCAGATGAGGTGCGGCAAATAAGTGCGGCTCAGGTTATTGTCTGGGTTGGCCCTTCTTATGAAACAGCCTTGCGGCGCGTTATAGAGTCTGCGAAGGGTCGTCAACATGTCATTACCCTGCTTGATAAACCGGGAATGAAGCTATATCCCGTGCGGCAAGGGGGTTTATGGGGTAGCCATGACCATTCTCAAGAGGCGTGTGAACAACCAGAACATAATGCAGATCATGACCATGATACTTCCTCAATAGATGGCCATTTATGGCTTGATCCCCATAATGCAAAAGTGATTGTTAAAGTTATCGCTGAAAAACTCTCAGATCTTGATCCCCAGCGCAAAGCGGCGTATTTGGCAAATTCTGAAAAAGTTATCAAACGGTTGGAAGATTTGGATCAAGAACTGAAGGTTTTGCTCAGGCCGGTGAGGGATAAGCCTTATGTGGTTTACCACGACGGGACGCAATATTTTGACCGCCGTTTTAAAACGAGGGGAATTGGCGCATTAATCGGTGATGGTTATTATGGCGTCAATGCGAAGCATGTCTTGCAGATTCTGGAATATATCCAGACTCAGCAAGTTAAATGCATATTTACGGAACCCCAATTTCCAACCGATAAGATTCATTCCTTAATGGGCAGTCAAGCCGGGACGCGGGTTAAAACGCTGGATTATCTGGGTGTTGGCTTAAAAGCGGATGAGGATGCCTATTTTTTGATGATGAGGCAACTCGCCGACGCTTTTTTAAAAGGATTAAGGGAGCCTTGAAGCCTGGGGCGTTTAAGGAGGTATTCTTAACGAATGAAAAAGCAAGGCTCAGGTTATTTTTCCTGTCCCGCGCCGCCAATACGCATCGCAAGGGCGGCTTCAAGAAAGCAATCAATATCCCCATCCAGAACGCCTGACGCATTTCCCCGCTCAACGCCTGTGCGGGCGTCCTTCACCCTCTGGTAAGGTTGCAAGACGTAAGACCGGATTTGATGGCCCCACCCGATGTCTGTTTTGCCCGCATTTTGAGCGCTTAGTTTCTCTTCTTTCTTTCGCAGCTCAAGCTCATATAAACGGGCTTTCAGCATGGCCATCGCCTGTGCCCGGTTACGGTGTTGCGAGCGGTCATTCTGGCATTGGACAACAATATTCGTGGGGATATGCGTGATGCGGATCGCGCTTTCCGTTTTATTGACATGCTGCCCTCCCGCGCCTGACGCGCGATACGTGTCAATCCGCAAATCCTTATCCTCGATGGCAATGTCGAAGGAGTCATCAATAACCGGGTAAACCCATACGGAAGCAAAGCTGGTATGGCGCCGGGCATTCGAATCAAAAGGAGAGATACGTACCAGCCGATGTACGCCACTTTCTGTTTTCAGCCACCCATACGCCTGGTGTCCCATAATTTTCAAAGTAATTGATTTTGTTCCGGCTTCCTCGCCCGGGCTTTCTTCCAAAATCTCGAGCTTGTAGCTCTTTGACTCTGCCCAGCGGCTATACAGGCGCGCCAGTATTGAAGCCCAGTCCTGGGCTTCCGTTCCGCCTGCCCCTGCATTGATTTCAAGGAAGCAGTCATTATTATCGGCTTCTCCCGATAATAAAGTTTCAAGCTGGAGACGCGCAGTTGTTTTTCGCAAGGTCTCCAGCTGGGTTTCAGCCTCCACCGTAATCGTCGTATCCCCTTCAAGTTCAGCGAGTTCGATGAGTTCCACATGGTCTGTTAGCTGTTTTTGCAGATTTTGAATACGCTCAATGGAGGTGCGCAAAGCATCCCGTTCTTTGAGCAGCTTTTGCGCCAAAGCTTGGTTACCCCATAAGTCAGGAGATTCGGCTTCTTTATTCAAAGTTTCCAGGTGAATTAAAGCGTGGTCCCAGTCAAAGATGCCTCCGTAACAACGAAAGACTTTGGTCAATTTGTTTAACGACGGTCTCGGTTTCTGTTCGCATAAAAGGACCTCCTGTGATATTTATCTAGATTTAACCCCAAGCCGGGTTTTGCGCAATGGTTGTCATGAGAGAGGATAACATATGTTTGCTGTAATTTATAAAGGCTATGTCCATCGAGGAACAGAAGAAGAGTACCAAAAGCTCTGGCGCCAGATCGCAAAATATTTCATAGACCATCGGGGGGCTTTGGGTTCCTGCCTTCACAAAACGGCGGAAGGGGAATGGGTTGCCTATTCAAGGTGGCCAGATAAGGCTACCCGGGATGCGTCCTGGCCGCAAGAAGGAGAAGAACTTTCAGAAACCTTGAGCCAGGAGATGCGAACGATCATTATTGCGCTCAAGAAATGCATTGACAAAGACCGGCCCTTTCAAGAAATTGGTATGGAAGTTATGGACGACCTGTTATTCAAAAAAGAGGCGCCACATGCTTGATCATTTTTCCTTATCCGTTAAAGATTACGATCAGAGCCTCAAGTTCTATGACCAGACCCTGGCATTATTGGGCTATGAACGGCTGATGGATTTTGATATGCCCAATGGTAGGGTTGCCGGGTATGGCAAAGATAAAAAACCTTACTTCTGGATGAGTTCTAGCGGTTGTGAGGATGAAGATATTGGGCGCGCCCGGGGTGTTCATTGCGCTTTTCTTGCGCCTTCGATTCAGGCTGTTCAGAATTGGTATGCGAAATCCTTGGAACTTGGCGGGCAAGATAATGGCGCGCCTGGCGTTCGGCCAGAATATCACCCCGGATATTACGGAGCCTTTATCATTGACCCTAATGGTTGGCGCATTGAAGCTTGTTTCCATGGTGGACAACCTGAAAACTAAGTTCCCCCCTCATTTTTGTGGCCTTAATCATAGTACAATACATTATTAATTTTGCCATCATTCTTCTTGATTCATTCACAAGAAACCCTTTATTGATTGTAAAATTGGCATTACTAATGCCAATTTGAGTCTCAAAATGGCATTAGGATTGCAAAAATAGGAAAATTTTAAGGCTCTACCTTCTTGAAACAGTTGTTTTCTCTATAGGCCGGGGAAGTCCCTTTACGATAAATTCTTTGGCTTCCGCTGCGGAAACAGGCTTTGAAAAGTAATAACCTTGAACATAGTCACAATTCAGCTGGCGCAGTAGATTAAGCTCAATAATGGTTTCGACGCCCTCTGCGATGACTTTGTAAGCCAGGTCATGGGAGAGATTGATGATACCTGCGACCATCCGGTAGGTCTTGTCATCGCTACCCATACGGCTGACAAAACAACGGTCAACTTTAACGATATCAAAAGGAAAGGCATTGAGCTGGCTCAAAGAGGAAAAGCCCGTTCCAAAGTCATCAATACACAGTTCAATATTATGGGATTTAAACCTTTCCAGGTTCTGCGAACATAACTCAATATTTTGGGCAAGGACGCTTTCCGTTAACTCAATCTTTAAAGAATGGGGCGGAAATTTGTATCTTGAAATGATTTTTAACAGCCGTTCAATATTAGCTACATCTGACAGCTGGTTAATAGACAAGTTGACGCTGATCTCTATATCTTTAGCCTGTTTTAACTCAGCCCGCCATTTCGCGAGTTGCTCGCAAGCCGTCTCGAGTATGTATTCCCCAATGGGTAGAATCAAGCCCGATTCTTCCGCTAAAGAAATAAAGCGGGTCGGGGGAACGATCCCGAAAGTTGGGTGTTGCCAGCGTATGAGGGCTTCAAACCCAGCGATAGAATCGTTAGAAATATTAACAATAGGTTGATAAACAAGGAATAGTTCCATTTTTTCCAGGGCCGATTGCAAGTCTTTTTCCATTTGTAATTGATTGACTTTGTAGAACTGGGTTTCGTTATTAAAGATAGAATAACGCCGCCGCCCCAGGGACTTGGCTTCATACATGGCGAGATCCGCATTGCGCATAATCAAGTCGCCCGTTAAGGACCGGTCGGAGACGCCAACAATCCCAATACTTGCGGAGGCAAGAATCGTCTCTTTCTCAAACATAAAGGGCAATGCTAGTTTTTTAGCGATACGGTCAGCAATCTTTTCGGCTTCTTCGATGGTGTGGATGTCTTCCAGGAGAAAGACGAACTCATCGCCACTCAGCCGGGCAAGCGTATCACCCGGGCGTAAAATGCTTTTTAAACGTTGAGCAACGCCAATAAGGACGTTATCGCCCATCATATGTCCCAGGCTATCATTAATAACCTTGAACCGGTCCAGGTCGAGAAAGAGGACGGCTCCCACCAAAGCCCTGGATCGGCCCACTTTGGCAATCAGATGCTCTAAACGGTTTAAAAATAGAACACGATTGGGAAGCCCGGTTAAAGCATCATGAAAAGCCGCGTGCTCTAACTTGTGTTCGTTTTGTTTGCGAAGGCTGATATCGGTTTGAGAGCCGGAAACTCTTATCGCGTGGCCCTGGTCATCCCGTAATGCGATTCCGCGCGCCAGCATCCAAAGGTATTCACCGTTAGCATGTAACATCTGGTACTCAGATTCAAAACGGGGAGTCTGACCCGAGAGATGGGCGTCAAGTTCGGCCCGCACTTGCCGTATATAGTTAGGGTGGATTTTATTGAGCCAATCTTCAGGGTCATCAAAACCAACATCTTCTTCGTATCCCAGCATTTCTTTCCATCGGGGAGAGTAAAATACTTTTTTTTCTTTTAAATCCCAGTCCCATAATCCATCGTTGGCTCCGCGAATAGCCAGCTCGTACCGCTCCTGCGCTGCCCGAAGTTCTGTCGCGCGTTTTTCAAGGTTTTTATTTGTATTCGTTAGTTCTTGAGAAACCAAATTCATCGCCCGGTTGATCATTTGAATTTCCCGGTCATTTTCTAAGTAGGTTTGATTGACCATGGCCAGGAATTTTTCAAGGTTGATATAGCCATTTCCTTGTTCAACCTGGGCAAGCTGACGTTGTAAAACTTTTGAGTAAGCGCCATCATTTTTATTTTTGGCTATGGCTATTTCAGGCATTATCTATAACCCTTTGGGGACGGAAAAGAAGAAGTGACAGGGTCAAGGATCGTTACTGGCATGATAAAAGCTTACCTACTTCTGTTCCACCCATAGGATACAACCATTCTTGATAATTTGGCCCCCTATTTTTTGGTCAGCTTGCATTTTCTATTTCTCTCCAAAGATGGTAGAGGTATTTTAATATTATATAATAAAATTTATTGTTTTTCCGTTAAAAATTAAAGACGAATGATGGAGGGCGGATTGAATCCAAGGTAATATGTCCATAAATTGATAGGGCGTGTCATCAATTGAAGGATTTTGTGGCGAAAATGGTGGGTTTTAAGAACCGTATCGCAGAATACTTAAGGCGTATTTGAGAAACGGAAGCGCAGA
>CAYRJJ010000006.1:0-19698 GCA_964424515.1 uncultured Candidatus Finniella sp.
CCTGGCTAACATACCCAAACTTTGGGCTTATCTAAAAAACGTCAGGTGGTAAGGATAAAAAATAATGGGTTTGAATTCCCACCCTCACCATTCGCCTTAAGCTTAGGCTGAAGTCGAAGGATATCCTTATATAAGGTTCCTCAGATACTGTACGGCTTTAAACAATCGGGGAAAGGGACCCAAATCTTCGACACGGACTTTAAAGTCGCAAGGATGAGTACGGGTTCACCTTTTCCCCCCTATTAGTAGCAGCTTACCACTAATCGGGATATTTTGAATGTACAAGGGTAGAGTAAACGGGTCTTGCTTCTCTCTTCGACTTCGGTCGTGTCGCTCTTTCGAGCGCCACTCTGCGCTGAGGGCGAACGACAAGTAAGTTACTTTATGGTGTAGGCCGTGGCGCCACCGGGGTTAAGAGCGCTCATATCTTGAATAGAATGACCCCATAACATGAAAGCAAAGTATTGCTTGAAAAGCATAACATTTTGATATTTTGAATTTTTATCTTCATAATGTTTTTACCTCTTGTCTGATATAAAAAATAATGTTGTCATAATACAAATGGTTGCAGAAAGATTGAAATGATCTTTCGTTAAGGGAGACGGTCTTGAGGGGTTCCTATCTTTATTCTGCTTTAGTCGCAGCTGTCAGTATTTCCATAGCGCGAGCTGGAAGCACGCCTCCTGAGAACAACCGTGAAAAATGTTATGGCATTGCCAAAGCCGGAGATAATGATTGCCATGGGTCAAGTCGGGATGGAGAAAGCCACAGCTGCCCTGGCTGGTCATTAGAGGATAATGATCCGCATGCATGGTCTTACGTTCTTAAAGGGGAATGTTTAAAAAAAGGTGGGAAATTCAGTCCGCCACCGCTTCTCCCTCAAAAAACCAAAATTTTAGAGCAGGAGTCATAACCCATGGTGTTTACTGGCTTTTCTCCCCGGCAATCATCTGCCGGGATTGGCCTGCATCGCGCGCATTACCCTAAATTTTTACAAGAAAAGCAGCCTGTCGCCTGGTTAGAAGCCCATGCGGAAAATTTTTTGAACTTTAACACGCCTGCTTACCGCATTTTGGAGCGCATCCGTGAAGACTACCCTCTCAGTTTACATGCCGTCAATTTATCCTTGGGATCAAGCGATGGGATTGATGAAGACCATGTGAAACGCATTAAGGCATTAATTGACCGCATCAACCCTTTCTTCGTGTCAGATCATTTATCCTGGGGACGCATTGATGGATACTACTTGAACGATTTATTACCTGTTCCTTATACCCAAGAAACCTTAACCCTTTTTGCTTCAACCATCTCCCGTATACAAGACATCTTTGGGCGCCCCCTCTTGATTGAAAATCCCTCTTCTTATTTGCAGTATGCAGTGAGCGACATGGAAGAAGCCGACTTCCTCACAACCTTAGCGCATCGCACAGGAGCCGGTATTTTACTGGATATCAATAATATCTATGTATCTTGCTGTAATCATGGGTGGAATGCGGAAGCCTACTTGAAAACTATTTCCGCAGCCAAAGTTAAAGAAATTCACCTCGCAGGCCATGCGCTTCAAGGCTCCATTCGTATTGATGACCACGCCTCACCTGTTTGCGATGAGGTATGGGGCTTATATGAAAAAGCCATTGGTTTATTTGGTCCAATCCCCACTCTCATTGAATGGGATGCCAATATTCCAGCGTTGGAAACTTTAATGGAGGAAGCTGCGAAAGCGCAAACCATTCTGGATAGCATTCGTATCCCCTCAAACACAATCAGGGAAGAACGACGTCATGTCCGTTTTGGCTAAAGTACAACGTGACTTCTGTCAGTTTATTCTGGGGCATGGCCATCAGAATTTTATGCGGCACATGAAACCAACAGACTTGCCCAAAGAAACCTTATTGGATATTTATCATCATAATATTTTTTCTGTCCATTTTCGGTCCCTGGAAAATGATTATCCTTTGGTTTTTTCAATCATGGGCGAATCAGCAGCCCGTACAATAACCCTTGCCTATGTGGAAGCCAGTCTTCCTTGCATCGGTAGCCTAGAGGATTGGGGCGCAGGATTCATCGCCTTCATTCACCGTTATGGCCCCACTGCTGAATGGCCTTATCTGGCAGATATAGCCCAGTATGAGTGGGCTAAACATGCCGCTTATTGCGCAGCGGAAGATCCTTTGCTAACGCCTGCAGATATGTCTCAACTCGTCACTGGGGGAGAAGCGGCGGTTAATTTTCATTTTCAAAAATCTTGCCAGCTCATGGCTTTTTCTCATCCCCTGGAGCAAATCATCTCAATTTATCAACAAGAAAAAAGGCAACCCCTCCTCCCCACTGATAGGCAAGGTTCTTCTTATGCTCTTATTTTCAAGCATCAGGGCATCATCAAAGTTCATTGGCTGGCGCCCTCTTTATTCGTGTTTATGAATCGTTTGAAAGAGGGACAGGATATAGAGGTTGCTTATGCAGCAGCCCAGGTTCTTGAACCGCACTTTGATGCTCAAAAAGCCTTTGATTTCTTATTATCGCACCCCATTTTACACCGGTAGGAAGAAAGTCAAATGCGGTCACTGATCACAAAAAGCACCCATTTTTTTCACCGTCTCGAGTATTATGGATGGCCCCTTCTTCTTTTAGGGATCCGCTGCTGGATGGCTCATGTTTTCTGGCGCGCTGGAAGAATTAAGTTAAAGCGTTGGGATACAACGCTTAGCCTGTTCAAGTTTGAATATAAGGTCCCTTTCATCGCCCCGGATTTAGCTGCCTGCCTTGCCACGACATTTGAACTGGTTTGCCCGGTTTTATTGGTTGCTGGTTTGATGACCCGGCTTGCCACCACCCCGCTTCTTATTATGACAGCTGTCATCCAGTTTACCTATATAAGTCATCAGAACCACCTTTACTGGTCCCTCTTGCTCGGCACGATCCTTCTAAAAGGAGCAGGACCTTTTTCTTTAGACGCCTTATATTGTAAATGCTTGCGATGATTCGGGACACATTAGAAATTAAGTTTTTTCTTTCTTATACGGAGATTTACATAGTTTGCTGCACGTACTTCCTTCCCGACTTAACGCCCTGGCTCGGGTCGCATCTTCACCCGTTAAAATCCTGTACCTATACGTCGCGCCAAATACCAGGTGGCGCCTTGTCTTTGCTTGGTAAAATTTCAAAAGAAGCCTGAATCAAGGATCGGGTATAGGAATTCTGGGGCTTGGTGAAGATGCTTTCTGTTTTTCCCTCTTCCACAATTTGCCCCCCTTTCATGACCATGATCCGATGGCTCATCGCCCGCACAACCTTTAAATCATGGCTAATAAACAGGTAGGCAAGTTGATAACGCAGCTGTAAATTCCGCAGGAGTTCAATGACTTCAGCCTGGATTGACCGGTCAAGGGCGGAAGTCGGCTCATCGAGAATCAAGAGTTTAGGTTTTAAAATCAAAGCGCGCGCAATGGCAATGCGTTGCCTTTGACCGCCTGAAAACTCATGAGGATATCGATACCGGGCATCGGGAGACAATCCAACCTCCTGCAAAATGGTTTGTACCTGGTCATCAATAATTTCCCCCCCCAAGTGCTTTTGATGAATTTCCAAGCCTTCAGCTACAATTTGCCCAACCGATAACCGGGGATTAAGGGAGCTAAAGGGATCCTGAAAGATGATCTGCATTTGAGGACGCAAAGGACGAATGGTTCTGCGGGATAACCCTTGCAGCTCTATTCCACAAAAATTAATCTGGCCTTTGCTATCAACCAACCGTAATACGGCATAGGCCAACGTGCTTTTGCCAGAGCCGCTTTCTCCCACAATGCCCACGGTTTCGCCTGCGGCAAGGGAAAAAGAAACGCCATCGACCGCCCGAACGTCCGCAGACCCCTTGCTAAAACAAGACTTCTTCTGTCCTTTAAAAGCTACGTATATATCGTTCGTTTTGAGAACAGAGGAGGCGGGATCAGAAATGGGGACAGGGTGCCCGCTGGGTTCAGCTTCAATTAAATGTTTTGTATAAGGATGTTGAGGCTCCCGTAAGACCTTTGCTATAGCGCCTTGTTCAACGACTTTGCCGTACCGCATGACAGCAATGTTTTGGGCCATTCTGGCAACCATGCCCAAATCATGGCTGATCAATAACAATCCCATCTGGAATTTCTGTTGCAAACGGCTGATCAGTTCCAGGATGCTGGCCTGAATGGTTACATCCAAAGCTGTGGTCGGCTCGTCCGCAATCAACAACTTTGGTTCGCACGCCAAAGCCATGGCGATCATGACGCGCTGGCGTTGGCCCCCTGACAATTGATGAGGATATGCTTGCAGACGGTTAACGCCATCCCCAAACCCAACCAGGTGAAGCAATTCAATGACACGTTCCTTTGCTTGAATTCTCGTCATGCCCTTGTGAATGAGCAGAGGCTCTGCAATTTGTTTTTCAAGAGTATGCAAAGGATTTAAAGCTGTCATCGGCTCTTGAAAAATCATGCCGATATCGTGTCCCCGAACTTTTCGTAAAGTCGTCTCTGGGGCGTTTAGAAGCTCTTGTCCTTGAAATAGAATCGATCCTGTTGGATGAGAGGCCATTGGATAGGGCAAAAGCCCAAGAACTGACAAGGCGGTTACAGATTTGCCCGATCCGCTTTCCCCAACCAAAGCCAGGGTTTCTCCCTGATTCAAAGAAAAAGATACGTCCTTCACGGCTTCGGAGGGAAGTTGATTAAGGGTGTGGAAATGGACGGATAACCGGCTGACTTGTAATAATGTCATCGGGACATCACCTTGCGGGGATCAAATGCATCACGGATGGCCTCTCCAATAAAGATGAGTAAACTCAACAAAAAGGCGAGGGAAAAAAAGCCTGTTAACCCTAACCACGGGGATTGCACGTGATTTTTGCCCTGGGTCAATAGTTCTCCCAAAGACGCGGACCCTGGGGGCAACCCAAACCCAAGGAAATCGAGGGTTGTTAGCGTGGTAATGGATCCATTCAAAATAAAGGGCAAGTAAGTCAGGGTGGCCACCATCGCATTGGGGAGCATGTGACGCCACATAATGCGCCAGGTGGGTACACCCAGAGCCTCAGCTGCCCGGACATAATCAAGTGACCGTGTGCGAAAAAATTCCGCCCGGACAACGGCGACCAGGCTCATCCAGCTGAACATCAGCATAATGCCCAGCAAGAACCAGAAGTTAGGTTCAATGATACTGGACAAAATAATGAGGAGATATAAAATAGGCAAGCCGCTCCAAATTTCAATAATGCGTTGGAAAATCAAATCCACACGCCCGCCGAAGTATCCTTGAATGGCTCCGGCCAGGACGCCAATGATAGATGAAAAAAATGTCAGGATCAGGCCGAAAAATATGGATACCCGAAAGCCATAAATAAGCCGGGACAGTACATCCCGCCCCTGGTCATCCGTTCCGAGCCAGTTCTCCCGGGAGGGAGGGGAGGGCGCCGGCTCTTTCAAATTAAAATTCACGGTACTGATATGAAACGGAATGGGGGGAAATATCATCCATCCTTTTTTGTCGATGAGTTTTTTAACATACGCATCCCGATAGTTCGTAGCTGTTTGGAATTGCCCGCCCCATTGGGTTTCTGGATAAGTCTGGAAAAGAGGCATGTACCACTTCCCTTCATAAGAAACCAACAAAGGTTTATCATTTGCAAGGAATTCCGCAAATAAAATGACCAGGAACAAGATTCCAAAAATCCACAAAGACCAGTAACCACGTCGATTAGCTTTGAATTGAGCGATGCGGCGTTGAGTGAGGGGAGAAAACGTCATGTTCGGCTCGCTGCCAAGTCAATGCGCCGGTCAACCAGCATATAGGCCAAATCTCCTAATAAATGAAAAACCATCCCCACAAGGGTGAACATATATAAGGTTCCAAACATAAGCGGGTAATCCCGGTTCAATGCGGATTCAAAGCCTAATAATCCCATTCCATCTAAGGAAAACAACACTTCAATGACAAGGTTGGATGTGAATAAAATGCCGATAAAGGCGGAGGGAAATCCAGCAATCACGATTAACATGGCATTGCGGAAAATATGTCCATAAAGGACGCGGCGTTCACTGAGTCCCTTTGCGCGCGCTGTGACAACATATTGCTTATTGATTTCCTCCAGAAAAGAATTTTTAGTCAAAAGGGTTAACTTTGCAAACCCGCCAATGACCATTGCCAGAACCGGCAAGGTTAAATGCCAAAAATAATCCCCTATTTTTCCTAAAAAGCTGAGTTCCGCCCAATTGTCTGACATGAGTCCCCGTAAAGGAAAAATGCTCCAGAAACTGCCCCCCGCAAAGAGAAGGATGAGGAATAAAGCAAATAAGAAAGAAGGAACCGCATACCCGACGACAATAACAGCACTGGTCCATATGTCAAAGGTTGAGCCATCCCGCACCGCTTTCCCCACGCCTAAGGGGATTGAAATAAGATAAACAAGAAAGGTCGTCCATAATCCCAGGGAAAGAGAAACGCGGAATTTTTCCCCAACTAGGGAAATAACGCTTTGATCCCGAAAATAGCTCCGCCCAAAATCAAAAGTCAGATAATTTTTAATCATATGGATGAAACGGAGATGAGGCGGTTTATCAAAGCCAAATTGAACTTCAAGTTCTTTAATGAATGCCGGGTCAATCCCTTGCGCTCCCCGGTAACTACTCTCTCCACCCCCCATAGGGTATAGTTGAGCCTCTGATGGGCCACCGCCGAGGCGCATATCCACATCAGACGCTTGCCCTCGAATTTTAGCCAAAACCTGTTCGACAGGGCCGCCAGGGGCTGCTTGAACAATGATAAAATTAATCAGCATGATCCCGAACAATGTAGGGATGATCAGAAACAACCGATGAAAAATGTACTTTAGCATTAATTATATTAGATACCAATTTTCTCGTAGATCCACCATAATAAATTGATAAGCTAGATTATTACAAAAATTACCTATTTATAGATATTAAATTGGCTCGGCTGGATATGCGAATGCTGGATCGTGGGAGCCATTCTTAAAAACCATTACAATTTCATACAAAATTTACCTTTTTATCCCACACTGGGAATAAGGACCAAGGCTCTCAACGTAAAGGTTATCACAGTGCGGCAATGGAATATTATTGGCGTGGGGTCAGGGTGGGGCGCCCAGGATATGGGAACGGCTGATGGGCCAAAAATTCTGATGGAAAATATGCCCCTTCCCTTTCAAAAGTTTTCTAAAACCTTCACTTACTGGCATGGAAAAGAGCCTTTGTGTTTTGCCAATCCTGTACCGCTTCCGCCCCACCAGGCAAAAATCCATGCTGACCATGTTCTTGAGATGGCAACAAGCTTGAGCCGTGAAATAAAAAATACGCTCCTGCAAGGAGGACTCCCCCTGGTGTTAGGCGGCGATCATTCAATCGCTATGGGAACATGGAATGGCGTAAAATCTGCTTTGAATCATGAAGATATGGGGCTGATCTGGATTGATGCTCACATGGATGCCCACACACCCAAGACAAGCCCTTCCTTAAATGTACATGGTATGCCTGTTGCTATTCTTCTGGGGTACGGGGATCCCCAACTCACAAATCTTGGCAAACTTCTCCCCAAACTCAAGCCGGAGAATCTTTGTTTAATTGGCGTTCGAAGTTTTGAAAATGAGGAGGCAGCCCTTTTAATGGATTTGGGTGTGCGCATCTACCCGGCAAAAGAAGTTCAAGATAAGGGATTTTCTGCTGTTTTTCAAGAAGCCCGGCGTAAAATTCCTGCGCGTTGCTTTGGGTTAAGTATTGATGTGGATGCGTTTGATCCCGAAGAAGCCCCCGGCACAGGAACCCCGGCGGCTTCTGGTTTGCGGTTAAGAGAAGTCAGAAAGGCGCTGTATGGCTTGGCGCAAGATCCGGCTTTTTTGGGGCTTGAGGTGACAGAATTTAACCCGTATCGTGACTTAAATAACAAAACGTGCCAGCTGGTGTGGGAACTCGCCACCATTATAACAGGCAATACCCCCTGATGGACGATCAACCTAATCATTTCATTTCTCAAGGCTTTATTGACCTTGAAGGTAAGTGGGGCGCCCATAATTACCAACCCCTCCCGGTGGTGTTGACACGGGGACAAGGCGTCTGGTTGTGGGATGTCGAAGGGAAAAAATACCTGGACATGATGTCGGCTTATTCCGCCGTCAGTCATGGCCATTGCCATCCCAAGCTGTTAGCCGCATTACAAGCGCAGGCCGGCCACCTGTCTATGTGCTCACGCGCTTATTATACTGATATTTTACCTCTCTTTCTTCAAAAACTGTGTCACATAACAGGGATGGACCGCGCCTTACCTATGAATACGGGCGCAGAAGCTGTCGAAACCGCGATTAAAGCCGCACGCAGGTGGGGCTATTTTTCCAAGAAAGTTCCTGAAAATCAGGCTCAAATCATTGTAATGTCAAATAATTTTCATGGCCGGACCAGTGGCATTATCAGCTTTTCAAGCGATCCGCACTACAGGTCAGGCTTCGGGCCTTTTTTGCCCGGGTTTAAGGAGGTTCCCTTTGGAGATGCTGTTGCCTTGGAAAATGCCATTACCCCTCACACATGCGCTGTTTTGACAGAGCCAATCCAGGGAGAAGCGGGGATCATCGTTCCGCCGAAAGGATGGCTTGCAGACGTTTCTAAAATTTGTCAAAAGCACAATGTCCTTCTTATCGTCGATGAAGTTCAAAGTGGTCTTGGGCGTACAGGCAAGATGTTTGCTTGCCAGCATGAAGGCGTGCAACCTGACGGAATGATTTTAGGCAAAGCCCTGGGTGGCGGGTTTTATCCTGTCTCTGCCCTTGTTGGCAAGGAGCGTCTCATGCATGTCTTTACCCCCGGTAGCCACGGGTCTACTTTTGGGGGCAACCCATTGGCTGCGGCTGTCGCCCTGCATGCGCTTGAAGTGATGGAAGAAGAGCATTTGCCTGAGCAAAGCGCAAAGCTCGGTGATTATTTTATGGAACAATTAAAATCAACCAGGAGTCCTATCATCCGTGAACTGCGGGGAATGGGCTTGTGGATTGGCGTTGATATCGATCCTTCCCGCACCACAGCCCGCAAGATTTGTGAAAAGCTCAAGGAGCAGGGTGTTCTCTCAAAAGAAACGCATGATACGGTCGTTCGCCTGGCTCCCCCTTTGGTTATTACAAAGGAAGAACTAGACTGGGGGATTGAAAAAATCCGCCTGGTTTTAAAGGATGTATCCGGGCAATAGCGTATCCTAAAAGTACGTTAAATAAAGAACTCATATCACATTTAAATTTTTCCCATTTATTCAAGAGCGATTGCAAATTTAAGCGTTCTTGTGTTGCCCACCCGTTTCCTTTTGTTTATGTATTTTATTGCTTGTTGATAAGAAGCTTTTAGGTCTTCCCATCTATCTCTGGCATCATTTAAAGGTGTTGAACTTAATAATAAGGGTCAATGAAAAATTAAACGTGTGTTATCTAACTTTTTAATAATAAGCCCACTGCATAAGTTGCGACTTTAGAAAAAATATAGGGAGAATGGAAAGCCCTCCACTCCGGAAGAATCTCCATCTCCGCAAGGTATAGCAAACCGAAAAAAAGAAAACAACATTTTTTTATCTATATAGGTAAATTTTTCACTTGATCATTTTCTCTTCACTCGCTATGGTAGAGAAGAGGTTAAAAAACTGCCCGTCTGCGGTAAATTTTTTGGCCTCATATTTAAACGTGGCGTTCAAGCGTTAACGCGCCTGGACGCCACTCACCACAACTCAACGAGGAGGTTGAATCATGGCTGAACCGATTATAGCCCCCATCGGGCATTTTTTCCAAGGCCAATCCCTCCCTTTTTTCTGTCATTCGGGTTCATCCCATGCTCCTGACAATTTTTTGGACACCAGGGTAGGGCATGGAGCGTACCATTATTTACACGGAGGGTCTCACTAAAATGATGATTATTTTTCACCCTGCTTCCGGCAAAATGGAAATATTTAAAACAGAAGAAGCCCTTTTTAAATATATTATTGCCACAGAAAATACCAAGTTACTGGAAGGCCATACTCATTTTAGTCAAACAGACTGGAGTTTTTTAAATTTCTCAAAAGACGACGTGCAGGATCTTTATCATAATGTAAGAACAAGCGCCCTCACCGTCCCCCTTAAGCAAGCTTATGAACAAGAGCTGGGCTTGGTTGAAATGAGTACAGGAAACTTCAAGCATTCTACCCAGATTCCTTTAAAATCAGCCCTTGATCTCAAAGTTCTCAAAAAAGAGTGGAGCATTGCCTATTGCAAAGCCCACGGTTACGCCGTCTATGTGGCGAGGGAACTATAGGTTGCATTAGGAACGTGATCGAAATAACTTCCAATTATTAATAAAATTGATATGATGCTTTCTCAGTTGAGCGCTACAAAATTGGAAGTTATTTCGATCACGTTCCTTAGTCTTCTTGCAATAAAAATTTGAACCTAATCACGATAAATACCATGGTCTCTAGCAAAGTGGCGTAAACTTTGGCGGATACTCCGGTGTGAAGGCACAACGACAGACATATAGTCAGAAATCTCCTGATAGGTCAAATTACGAACAAGGTTTTTAATCGTTGGTACAGCTGCCGCAGACATCGATAAAGTTCGATACCCAAGGCCAATTAATGCCAAGGCTTCCAAGGGCCTTCCAGCCATTTCCCCGCAAACGCTTAATGGTATTTGCGCAAGCTGGCATTGGTCTTGAATAGACTTCAATAAACTTAAAAAGGTTGGTGAAAGGACATCATACCGGTTAGATAATTTGGGATATTCCCGATCGATTGCATAGAAAAATTGAAAGAGGTCATTGCTACCCACCGATAAAAAATCAACGTGTGAAAAGAGCTGGGGTAACTGAAAAACAAGGGACGGCACCTCAACCATCGCTCCTAACCGAATTTTTGTAGGAATCAGGTTGCCACGCGCCCGCTCACGTTCCACTTCCCCATCCAAGATTTCCCGAGCTGCCTGAACTTCATTAGCCTCTGCAATCATGGGCAACATAATTGTTAATTCACAACCCCCGCATGCCCGAATTAATGCTCTCAACTGATAGCGTAACAAAATGGGGCGATCAAAAAAGACACGGTTCGCCCGCTGCTCCATCATCGGGCTTTCCGATCTTAATCGTTCTAAATAGGGCAATACCTTATCACCACCCACATCGAGCGTTCGAAAAACGACAGGATAATCCCTTGCACGCTTCAATATCTCACGATAGAGTTTTGTTTGCTCTGCAACATTGGGTAATTTGGAGCGCATCATAAAGGGAATTTCAGTTCGATAAAGCCCCACCCCTTCTGCTCCAGCGGCTTCAATATAGTCCACATCTTCAACCAAACCAGCATTTAAAAGCAAAGAAATAGAAACACCATCCAGCGTTTGGGAAGATAAAGGCGCTAATGCCTCCAAGGAGGGAGCAAGAGAGGACTTTTTCCTGAGCGAAGGTTTCACATCAAAACGGCGTACAACTTCTGTGACAGGGCGGATATAAACACGCCCTTCGTTTCCATCAACAAGAATAGAATCTCCCGGGGCAACCTCCGTTAAAATACTCTTCATCCCCCCCACAATGGGAATCTCTAGCGACCGACCAACAATTGCCACATGGGATGTGTGAGATTGTTCAACCAGAACAAGCCCCGCAAGCCGCTCCCGGTCATAATCCAATAATTCTGCAGGCCCTATACGATCAGCCACCACAATAATGGGAGAGTCCCCATCCTCTCCTCTAGGCCTTGCAACTGAATTTATTAAATATCGTTTCAGCCGGGAAGAGAGATCTTGAAAATCGCTCATTCGCTCTTGCCAAACAGAGAGCGCTCCCTTTTCCCCCAGTTTTTTTTGAATAGATTCCAAAGTCTGATCAACAGCATCAACAGCTGACGCGCCTTCTTGAACTTTTTGCCTCAGTTGACCTCTCCAGCCTGGGTCATTGGCCAACAATAAATATATCTTTAAAATATCCAGAGATTCCGCTTGAGATGTTGGCTGGGTTTTTGAGAGTAGGGAGTTTGCTTGTTGAGAAATAAGGGTTTGAATTTCCTCAACCATCTGTACCAGAGCATCATCAATCCGGATCAATTCATCTTTCCGGCTATCCCTCCTGACACTGCCCTCATCAGGAGGTGTTTTCATTCCATAAGACGGGTGCAAGACAGCACGGCCCAGTCCAATACCTGCATTAAGGCTAATTCCGTCAACTTGACGGGGAAGAGCCATCCAATTTTCAGCGCTATCGTCTGTCATAACTTATATGCTTACCCGAAAGAATCAGCCATCGTAACTTTATCTTCTGTAATTGCATCCTTATTAACAATAAAGGTATTTGCCTGGTCAATTAATTCTTGAATGATTTCGAGAGTCGTTTGTTCTTGTGTAATCATGCCGACGCTTTGCCCAGCCATTAAAGAGCCATTCTCTACATCTCCATCAATAACGGCTCGCCGCAAGGAGCCAGCCCAAAAACGCTCTACCTCCAGTTGGGCTTGTTTGAGATCCAGCTCTCCTTTATCGACACGGCCAATCATTTCTTTTTGTTTCTCAAAAAAACGGCGGGTTGCATCATTTACCAATGCCCGAACAGGAATGACAGGAAAACGGGGATCCAGCTGAACAGAAGACACAGCATCACGGGCATTCGCCCGAATAAAAGCCTGCTTGAACCGGGGATGGGCCTGGGACTCCGTTGCGCATACAAATCGCGTCCCTAACTGAATGCCTGATGCGCCCATTTCAAGATAAGCGACAATGGCTTCTCCCCGACCAATGCCGCCAGCAATAAAAATAGGGACATCCTGAATGACAGGCAAAATTTCCTGGGCCAAAATACTCGCAGACACAGGACCTACGTGCCCTCCTGCCTCACTACCCTCAATAATGAGGGCATCCGCGCCCTTTTTCACCAACTTTTTACCAAATGCCAATGTTGGCGTAAAACATAAAACATGACCACCATACGCCTTAACCCTCATCATGGCGGATGCGGGAGGCAACCCGCCCGCAAGGACAACATGGCCCACATGGTTTTTTGCGCATATGTCAATCAAAGCATCGAGTTCCGGGTGCATGGTAATGAGGTTTACGCCAAAAGGACGCCGAGTCATTTGCGCAGTCGCTTGAATTTCTTCATCAAGAAGCTCAGGTGACATGGCTCCCGAAGCAATGACCCCGAAGCCACCCGCATTAGATATGGCCGAAACTAAGTTACGCTCAGACACCCACGTCATGGCTCCGCCCAAGATGGCATACTCCGTTCCTAAAAAAGAACATCCCCGTTGCCATAAATACTGTAATTTCAAGTCAACACTCCTTATCCAAACCATAGGCGGTGTGAAGAATACGTACCGCTTCTTCAGCCACGGATTCCTTTACTAATACACTGACTTTAATGGCAGAGCAAGAAATCACCTGAAGGGGAACTCCCATCCCTGTCAGGGTTCTAAACATCAAGCTTGCAATCCCAAGGCGCCGTTGCAGCCCCACGCCAACGACTGTAATTTTGGCAACATTGGAATCCAGGATCAAATCATCATAGAATATTGTCTTCATTTTCTGTAAGGCATCAACAACTCGGGGTATTTCTCCTTTTAAAACTGTAAACGTTAAATCTGTCCCGGCATCCAAAGATACATTTTGTACAATCATATCAATATAGACATCTGCATTGGCTAACATTTGAAAAATATCTGCCATGACCCGGGTTTCGTTATGTACATTTTTTAATGTTAACCGCGCTTCATCCCCTTTATGGGTAATACCGCTCACATGAATTGAATCGGACAGCATTTTTTCGGGGACAATTTCCGTGCCTGGTTCCTCATGAAAACTAGAAAGAACCCGAACGCGTACTTGATGGTTCATCGCCGTTTCCACAGACCGTGTCTGTAAAACTTTTGCGCCTTGAGCGCTCAACTCAAACATTTCTTCGTAAGTAATCTCTTTTAACTTTTGAGCTTTCGGTACAATGCGCGGATCCGCTGTATAGACCCCTGTTACGTCCGTATAAATATCACAACGGTCTGCGTTCAACGCGGCAGCTAAAGCAACGGCCGTTGTATCTGAGCCGCCACGCCCTAACGTGGTGAGCCGCCCCTGTGGGGTTAACCCTTGAAACCCCGCAATGACAGGAACAAGACCCTTTGACCAACACGCTTCAAGATGTTGGGAATCAATTTGCTCAATGCGCGCATTTCCATGGATAGGATCGGTGATGATAGGAATTTGCCAGGCTAAAAAGGAACGGGCAGGAATGCCAATCTGACAAAGCGCTAAGGCCAAAAGGCCGCTGGTCACTTGCTCTCCTGCTGCAATAATAACATCATACTCGGCGCTTTGCGCACTTCCCGCCAATCTTTGCGCATAACCGACCAGCCGGTTGGTAACTCCCGCCATCGCTGACACGACAACAGCCACCTGATGGCCTGCGTCAACTTCCCGCTTTATTTTCAAAGAAACATTTTCGAGGCGGGCAATATCCGCCACAGAAGTTCCCCCAAATTTTTGAATAATACGTGCCATTTTCTCCGCGATATTTTTTGCGTAGTCTTGTAGATTATAAGGAACAGAGTTTTAGGGCGCCCTGGAATATTCTATAACGCTTCAAGGACAGACAAGCAAGAGATGACTCACCATAACACCCCTCATTCTTCCATAGATATTTCAGAAATTCAACGCTTTAGCAAAATTTCATCTCAATGGTGGGATGAAGATGGACCTTTCAAGCCCTTGCACCAACTGAACCCAACGCGCATTCAGTACATCCGGGACTGTTTGACCACCCACTTTCATCGAGATGTAACAAAAAGCAAACCCTTAGAAGGGCTTTCCCTTCTCGATATCGGCTGTGGAGGCGGATTAGTAGCCGAGCCTTTAACCCGGTTAGGCGCAAGAGTAACAGGCATTGACGCAAGCGCACAAGCCATTGAAGTAGCTACCGCCCACGCTGCCATGATGGACTTGCCCCTTACCTATACGTGTATTTCAGCAGAAGAACTCGTCACCCAAGGACATACCTTTGATGTGGTTCTGGCTCTTGAAATTGTCGAACATGTGGCGGATGTACCCGGGTTTTTGAAAACATGCGCCCAGCTTGTAGCCCTGGGGGGAGCCTTCATCCTATCCACTCTCAACCGCACATGGAAGTCTTACGCTGTTGCGGTTATTGGCGCTGAATACGTCATGCGCATCCTTCCCAAAGGAACCCATGACTGGAATAAGTTTTTGTATCCTGCCGAACTTGCTACCTATTTACGCCCTCTTGGATTTTCTTTTGCTGACCTGCGAGGCATGTCTTACTGTCCATTGACCGGGCAATGGCGCTTATCCAAAGATTTAGACGTGAATTATTTAGGGTATACAAAGAAAGGGGAGTGAAAAAAGTGAGGTCCTGACTATCATTTTGAAGGTGTCTTCACTTTTATACTGAGCGGATTTAAAGATGTCTAGATTGCCGCGGAGCTTGTGCTCCTCGGAATTGTAACCCAAGTTCATTGCGAGGAATCGCAAGCGCATAGCGGGACGAAGCGTAAAAGGCGCCTTCAAAGGTGATAGATATAGGAGGGAAATCCATTCATCACTTCCTAAAACATAAGGTATACCTTATGTTTTAGTTGATATTCCATAAATGTTTACATTGCTGGTAAAGGCTACTTTTATACATGTATAAGGTCAGATTTCAAAAGAAAACATGCGATGTCGTTTTAACATATAGCTCATGAAAAAATGTTGACACTGTTAAAAAGCAAGGCTATAGTCAGTACTTGGATAAGAGACCCGCTATAAGCAGCCTGTGTATTAAAAAATTAAGAATTACCTTTATAAAATAGCCCTCATAAGTGGACAACAAACGTAAAAAGGACGTGATAACAAAATAAATAAAACGGAGGTGAGTCATGTATACAATAAGCGAAAATATGAACAGGAAAAAAGCCGAGGCTTTATACCGTAAGTATATGGCTATGGCTTTTGACTCCCAAACAAAAATGGACCGTATTTCGTTTGAGAGTTATTATCAACAAGCTGAATATTATCTGCATCTTATGAACAATCCCAATGAGTGTTTGCAAGCTTTTCGGGCTGCTTTCAAGAAATCTCACCCTGAAAAGCGGATAACCCGCCATCCCAACCTTAAAAGAACTTCGGATGAAGGGCCGCTTTATGAACGGCCGGATGTCCCAATAAATGAGCCTGCCGCATCGAAACGGAGAGAGATGGCCGTACCATTCAGGGGCAACTTTTTGCGTCACAGCTGGCGCGGGCCTCAATAAGTTATTTGCAGTGCAGCGTTTAACCACAATGGCTTTACCTCCTGCCATATAATCTAACTTACCTCTTGACGTTCGCAACGGCTAAATTTTCTCCATACCAGCCAGTAGCGTCCATAGCGATTACGGCAAGGGCCAGAGTTGTTTTGATCAAGGCAATTCAAAAACGCAGCAAAACCTTCAGGATCATTCCGGAAAAACACGATTTAACGCTTTACCCTTGGGGCAAAGCATGCAGACATCAAATTTTTTCTTGGAAATATCTATACCAACGTTTATCTTATTCATGGAACACCTTCTTCTTGGTTGTGTGTTTGTTGTTTAAGCCAACCTTGTGAACACAAGATATCTTTATAAAGGTTCCTCAGATACTGTACGGCTTTAAACAATTGGGAAAAAGCTGAAAATGTCCAAAAATTCAAGAAGCTGTTCTCCTGAACCTGGTTCTTTGTTCCCTGAACTTTTGTCCTTGACGGGTCTATCGCGGCTTGTGTTGCATCAGTTTCGCAATTATCAAGAGCTTGACTTATCTCTTCAAAGCAGTCTGGTCGTCTTAACGGGGCCTAATGGAGCGGGAAAGACAAATATCCTGGAAGCGATTTCTTTTCTATCACCCGGGCGGGGACTGCGTAGCATTAAATTGTCCCAGGTAACCAATTTAAAAAAACTCAATCAGCATCCCTCTCCTGTTCCTTCATGGGCTATTGCAGCAACACTAGAGACAAATCTTGGCTCTGTTCAGCTGGGGACAGGCCTGGACTATACAGCCACAGGCAACGAGCGCCGCCTTATTAAAATTAATGGCCAACCTGCAAAGGCCCAGGCATCCCTGACCGACTGGATCAGCATCATCTGGGTTACACCCCAAATGGACCGCTTGTTTCTGGAAAGCGCCTCCATTCGTCGAAAGTTTATTGACCGGCTGGTCTATGCTTTGGACCCAACCCATGCGGTACGGATTCACCGGTACGAACATCATTTACGCGAACGGGCGCATCTGTTACGGGAAGGACGCTATGATCCTGTGTGGGTATCAACTCTTGAACGTTACCTGGCGGAAGATGGCGTTGCCATCGTCGTTGCGCGCCAGCAAGTGGTTAAAAGTCTGGAAGCAGCTCAACGGCAGGATAAATCCTATCCTTTTCCTAAATTTCAAGCTGAAATGAGGGGAGAGGTGGAAACCTGGGTACAGGACCAGCCGGCCCTTGTTGTTGAAGATATGTGTGCGGAAAAGCTAAAAACAGGGCGCCGTCATGATGGAGAGGCAGGAGGAGCAGGCATTGGCCCTCACCGAAGTGATTTTCAAGTCCGCCATCTTGCCAAACATCTCCCGGCAGAGCTATGCTCCACGGGAGAGCAGAAGATGCTGTTACTTGCTGTAACCCTGGCCTTTACCCGAGTTCAGGAAAATTACCGCGCCTGTCCCGCTGTCTTGTTGCTGGATGACGTTGCCGCGCACCTGGATGATCACCATCGTCTGGTTTTATTTCAAGAGATTTGCACCCCCCTTAAGAAATCTCCCACAGAGAATCCAAAGGGGCGCTTTCAAGTTTGGATGACCGGAACGGACAGATCCGCATTCTGCAGCCTGAACGGCCAGGCGCAATTTCTGACGGTTCATAACGCAACTTTACTGGATAGCCCTTGAGACAGATTCATGAACGTTGACCCTCTGGACAAAATTAATGAATCCATCTACTGATAAAACAATGAAGTACAGGCAACCATTGATTTTTTCATGGAGATAGAATCAATAATTTTCTGTATAGGCTGCTTCATCGAAGGGCAGCCGTCTAAACAATTGGGGAATGACAAAGAAAATGACAGACAAACCTGAAGGTCAAAACAACGGTTCTACAGACTATACCTCTGAATCTATTAAAGTTTTGAAAGGACTTGATGCGGTACGCAAACGTCCTGGCATGTACATTGGAGACACAGACGATGGAACAGGCTTGCACCATATGGTCTATGAAGTCGTTGACAATGCGATCGACGAAGCCCTGGGCGGTCATTGCGATCGCATTGAAGTCATTATCAATGAAGATCGATCTGTAACCGTCCGGGACAATGGCCGCGGTATCCCCGTTGATATTCATGCGGAAATGGGGGTTTCCGCCGCTGAAGTGATCATGACCCAGCTTCATGCAGGCGGTAAGTTTGACCAGAATTCCTATAAGGTTTCGGGCGGCCTTCATGGTGTGGGCGTTTCTGTCGTCAATGCCTTATCGGAAGTCCTGGAATTGCGCATTTGGCGCGATGGAAAGGAGCATGCCATCCGGTTCCGACATGGCGTCCCGGAAGCGCCTCTTTACGTTGTCGCAGATTCAAATGGCCGGACAGGTACAGAAGTCCGTTTCCTTCCCTCTCAAGAAACTTTTACTCAAACGGTTTTTGACCGGCCCACCATAGAACACCGGTTACGGGAATTAGCGTTCTTGAACTCGGGGGTTCATATTATTTTAAAAGATGAGCGGGAAGACAACCTCTATGAAATAACCCTATGCTATGAAGGCGGCATTACTGAATTTGTCCGCTATCTGGACAAAGCAAAGAACCCTTTGCATCCTTTACCCATCAGCATCCTGAAAACTCAAGGAGATATGACCGTTGAGTTGTCCATGGAGTGGACAGACAGTTATCATGAAACAACTTTGTGTTTTACCAATAACATCCCTCAACGGGATGGCGGAACCCACTTGGCAGGGTTGCGGGGCGCCTTAACCCGTATGGTTGGCAATTTTGTTGCTGCCAGCTCCCAGGGTAAGAAGGAAAAATTTACTTGTACGGGAGAAGATGTCCGTGAAGGTCTGACGTGCGTCCTCTCTGTCAAAGTTCCCGATCCCAAATTCTCTTCCCAAACTAAAGATAAGCTGGTTTCTTCTGAAGTTCGTCCCGTTGTGGAAAATATTGTTTCCGAAGCTTTACAGCAATGGTTTGAAGAAAATCCCGTTCAGGCAAAAGTTATTGTCAGCAAAGTCCTGGAAGCCGCAACCGCCCGGGAAGCCGCGCGCCGCGCCCGTGAATTAACACGGCGTAAAGGTGTTTTAGACATGGCCTCCCTGCCTGGAAAACTTGCGGACTGTCAAGAAAAAGACCCCGCAAAAAGCGAAATCTTCATTGTGGAAGGAGACTCTGCAGGGGGTTCCGCCAAACAGGGGCGCGAACGGTCTTTCCAGGCGATTTTACCTCTCAAGGGTAAAATTTTAAACGTGGAGCGCGCCCGCTTTGACAAAATGCTGGGATCTGCTGAAATTGGGACCCTGATTACGGCATTAGGCACAGGCATTGGGACGGAAGACTTTTCTCCAGACAAAGCCCGTTATCATAAAATTATTATTATGACAGACGCGGATGTTGACGGAAGTCACATCCGGACTCTTTTATTAACCTTCTTTTACCGTCAAATGCGCCCCTTGATTGAGCGGGGTT